>JAUMTV010000031.1 GCA_030531025.1 Turicibacter sp. | reverse complement strand
TATATTGATTTCAAGCTTGTGGAAAACTCCTAGAATAAAGTATTATCAATACATTTGAGAAGTTGTAAAAAAGTAAATTTTGAGCAACGGACGAAGTCGTTGGCGACATGAGCGAAGCGAATTTTTATAAGTTGCTTATATTTTTAAGATAATAAGAGAAATACCATTGACATAAATATTTATAATAGTTATTATAGTTTAGTACAAAACAAATTTAAATATGGAGGTACTTTCATGTCGAATAAAAATAAGCTTAAATTAGGTCTTGATATTAGCAGAATTAATCATATAATTTCAAGGAAGGTTGATGCTGCTGTAATTAATGCAATTGATGATAACTTAACAGTATCACAAGCTTATGTAATAGATTTTATTTCTAATGAAGGTGAAGATAGAGAAATATTTCAAAAGGATTTAGAGAAAGAATTTGATCTAAAACGTTCTTCTATTAGTTTAATGTTAAATAATATGGAAAAAAGTGATTTAATCAAAAGAGTGCCTGTTGCAGAGGATGCACGTTTGAAGAAAATTATATTAACAGAAAAATCAATGAAGCTTTATGAGAATATTTCTACTGCAATTGATTCAGTTGAAAATAAATTATCTGAAAATCTAACCTTAGAAGAGATAAAAGCATTTCAAAGAGTACTTGATAAAATAAGAAAGAATTTGGAGTAACCCTTTTAATTATGATAAAGGGTTATATTTTTGCAAATATTGTTTTGGACAAAACATAAATAAAAAATGAGAAAATAAAAAGGAGAAGAATATATGTCAAAAGTATCTAATTTCACAGCGGGTAAAATATTCTCGCCCTTATTAAAATTTGCAATACCTATATTAGCCGCACTATTTTTACAAACTATGTATGGTGCAGTTGATTTACTTATAGTAGGACAATTTGGTCATGCAGCTGATGTGTCTGCTGTGTCTACAGGTAGCCAGGTAATGATGACAATAACTATGATGATTACTGGATTAAGTATGGGTATTACCATATTAATAGGTCAAAAACTTGGTGAAGGAAAATCTAAGGAAGCAGGAGATGTTGTAGGTAGTGGTATTTCAATATTTGCTGTTTTAGCTATTATTATTACTATTTTAGTCGTTGCATTTGCCTCACCTATTTCTACTTTTATGCATGCTCCAAAAGAAGCCTTTGATAGTACAGTAATGTATATAAAAGTTTGTGCATCAGGTACTATTTTTATAGTTGCTTATAATATTATTGGTGGTGTATTTAGAGGTCTGGGAGATTCGAAAACTCCTCTTATTACGGTAGGAATTGCATGTGTTGCAAATATCATAGGAGATTTAATTTTTGTTGGTCTATTTAAAATGGCTGTAACTGGTGCTGCACTAGCAACTGTAATGGCTCAAACAATTAGTGTTATTTTATCTTTAGTTATTATTAAGAAACGTGGAACTCCTTTTGAGTTTTCGAGAGAAAGTATAAAGTTCCATAAAAATTTAACATCTAAAATAATCAAATATGGTGCACCGATAGCCCTACAAGATGGTCTTGTTCATTTGTCTTTCCTTGTAATTATGATTATAGGGAACTCACTGGGAGTAATTCCATCGGCAGGAATTGGTGTTGCAGAAAAACTTGTTGGATTTATAATGCTTATACCATCATCTTTCTCTCAAGCTGTGTCTGCATTTGTGGCTCAAAACTATGGAGCTAAAAAATATGATAGAGCAAGAAAAGTTCTTCTTTATTCAATTTCAGCATCTTTATGTTGCGGAGTTGTAATGTTTTATTTCATATTTTTCCATGGAGATTTACTTGCAGGAATGTTTTCTAAGGATAGAGAAGTAGTTTTAGCAGCATGGGAATATATGAAAGCATACGGTATAGACTGCCTTTTAACTGCTATCATGTTCTCTATGGTAGGTTACTTTAATGGATGCGGAAAAACAACTTTTGTAATGATACAAGGAATTGTAGGTGCATTTGTTGTAAGAATACCAGTATCATTTATTATGAGTAAAATACTACCTGTGTCATTATTTAAAGTAGGTCTTGCCACTCCTATGTCAACATTTGTTCAAATTATATTATGTGTAACTTACTTTGTATTTTTATCAAAGAAACTGAGAAAAGAAGAGATAGCTATAGATGTTAATGATAAAGCTTAAGGAAAATAAGATCTATAAATATAATAAAATTGAATCTATGGCAAATTTATATATATTATAAATTTGTATCGGTAATAAAAATATAAGAGGTTTATGGTATTTAAAAATTTAGATTTAAAATATTTATTAAGTCATTGATGTAATATCAGTGGCTTTTTTTATAATCTCAACTGATAAATTTGAGTAACAGACGCAGTGGATTAAACGAAGTGAACTTTTTACTTACAAGGAAATTTTATTAGTTAAAAAGCTGTGTATAACTTGTTTATTAAAGTAATATCAAGGTGTATAGAAAAATAAAAAGTGACAAAAAACATATAAAAATAAGTGTTCATAAAAACATCTATTTTATTGAACTCAAAAATAGAGTAATAATTTAAGATTACTATCCTATTAGTTGAAAATGTACTAAGTTTGCGAATATATCACTATGTAAATACAAAACATTATTTCTTAGTTTAATTCACTAATAACAACATAGATAACAAGCTTACTAATCCGACTGTGGCAATAGAAGCAAGTATGTTAAATATATTGATAGTTTTATTTTTAAAAATTTTAATAAATAAATAGAATATTCCAATACCTATTGCTCCACCTATTGTATTTCCTATCAGGTCTGTTATATCAGTTGCTCCAATAGCTAGAATAAACTGTAAAACTTCAACTGTCAAACTAATAAAAAAAGCTACTGAAACTTTTTTAGGAGTAGACCATTCTTGTTTTAACATGCATGTGTAAATTCCAACAGGAACGAATACCAGTATGTTATTAATAATCTCATTAATATATAATCTTCCATTTACGATAATTGAACCTAAGAAAGGAATTAGATTAATACCTCTGTTTCGATAAAGTTCATCAAATGAAAAACTCATCTTAAATAAAAGAATCCATATTAATATACAAAAATATATTATAAACAAAATCATAGTTAAATTGCGTTGTTTTTTATTTTCCATATAATACCCCCTTTAAGATTTCATTATATCATAAAAATTTGTTTTACTTCACATCATAACAAATGTTTTAGTTGACATTACTAAACCTTAAATTCAGATATGATTAAATTAGCCATTGTTTTATAATTATCAATTATGTTATGATAATATCAAAAAATAAAAGGGACAAAATAGTATGAGAATATGTAAAACGTGTGGAGAAAAGTTTAATTTTGAACAAAATATGAAATCTATTTTTAAAAGAGATGGTAGAGTAGAATGTGAAAGGTGTAATTCAGTTTTTGTTTTGAAAAAAGAGAATATATTCAGATGGCTGCTAGACTTTATATATATATTTATAGTGATTAGTATTTCAGATGAAATAGGTGGGATAAAAGGTATTATCATAGCTTTGGCAATAGGATTAATCGTAGTATTTATTGATTTAAACTTAGATGGTCGTTATATATTAAAAAATCACAGATAAATCTAGGATTTTCACATTATGGATACTATCGAACTATCTAGTAAAATATAGATGCATACAAGTATAAGTAGTAGATTTTATTAATATATTGTGAACTAATAGAGTAGTAATATAAAATTTAAAATTACTACTCTATTTTTGTGTATACTAAAACATCTATTTTAGTGAACAGCAAAAGAACTGTAGATTATGCTATAATTAGATAGGTAATGTTGCAAATGAAATATATATAAAGGGAGTGGATTTATGACTATTGCATATGAATTTTTCTTTCAAATATTAAATACTATACTATTGATACTAATTCCTATTGCTATATATGGATTTATTAAAAGACATAAAAGAAATAAAGAATTAATAAACATTAGAATATCTAATTTAGAGAAAAAAGTTAATGATTTAGAGAAAAAAATTAATTATTTAGAAAGTAGATAATTTACAATACTAGTACTAAGAACTAGGATGTATAAAATGGAGTTTAAGCCAACGATAGTGAAGAGTATTATATTGTGACACATGGATATGTGAAATTAGCATATAAGAACATATCTTAGAATTTTAAAATAGACAAACTATAAATTTTAAGAAAGAAGATACATAAAATGAAAGACATGAACTTTAATGAGATAGTTGAACGTTCAGTTCAAATAAGAAAACTTTATCATAACCTAGAAAAAATTTACCACGAAAAAGAATGGACAGTAGAAGAAGATGCATTAGCTTTTTTAACAGATGCTGGATTGGTAGGTCGTTTAACAATGTCTGATCAAGGACGATGGCCAGCAGATGGTGAAACTAAATCTGAGCTACAACATAAGCTTGGTGAATGTATATGGTGGGTGATTGTTTTAGCTGAACGTATGGATATTGATATTAGCGAAGCGTTGGAAACATTCTTATCTAAAACTGAAAGAAATTTAAGGGATTAAGTTGATTATTATATTAGGATAAAAATTGATTTATAATTTTAATATACTGATAACATAATAGAGTAGTAATCTAAAATTTAAAATTACTACTCTATTTTTGTGTACACTAAAAAATATCTTAATATGTACAACTATTACAGAAATATTTTATTATAGTATATATTTCGGAATTGTTATATAATACGAAGCAAATAGAAATTTGCATAAGAAAGTGAGTTAGGCAATGATAAGATTTTTAGAACAAATGAGAACACCTAAGAAAGATTTAACAACTTCAAAAAAGATAATTAATACAATCTTAATTTTTGTTTTTGGAGTTGGACTTGGTATTTTTTCAAAATGGTTAGATAATATGTCTATAGATGATAGTATTTTGTGGCAACATATTTTAGGAATACTTGATTTAGGAAATATATTTTCTATGTTTTCTGTATGGATTTTAATAGCGATATTCATATCTATTTTTAGTAATACCCCTTTACGAGCAGGTATAAATGTATTTATATTCTTTTTGGGTATGTGTATTAGCTATCATCTATATACTATTATCTTTGCAGGATTTAATCCTATGGGCTATATGATGATATGGTATGGAATAACACTTATTTCTCCATTTATGGCATTTGTTTGTTGGTATGCTAAAGGTAATGGAATTATCCCATTTATAATTAATATAGGCATAATTACAGTAATGATATTATGTTGTTTTAGTATAGGAATGTGGTATTTCGATTTTAATAGTGTAATTGACACATTATTTTTTATAACTACATTACTTGTTTTGTATGATACACCAAAGAAATCTATATACAGTTTAGGAATTTCATTGGCATTGGTATATCTAATAAGATTTTTTATATAGTTAGAATGACTGCTCAAATTAAAAGAATATACTATATACTCAATTTTAATATATTGATAACATAATAGAGTAGTAATCTAAAATTTAAAATTACTACTCTATTTTTTGTGTACACTAAAAAATATCTTAATATGTACAACTATTGCAGAAAGATTTTATTATAGTATATATTTCACAATTGTTATATAATGTGGATTACTATTACAATATTTTTAGAAAATAAAAGGGGTATATTATGAAACAAATAATAACAATGCTATCATTAGTAGTAATGTCAACAATGTTTATTGTTGGTTGCTCAAGTTCGAAAAATTCAGATAACTTGTATTTAGGAAACTGTCCTGACAATATGATTGGAATGGGTAAAAAATACTTTATAAACAATTTAGAAGATGGAAATTATGAAATTGAATTTACTGCTAAAGAATATGAATATGGTGTTCCAAAAGAAGAGCATATATTATACAAATCAACTATAGATCACGATGGGAACAATAGTAAATTAAAAATTGGAGTTGTTGATGGAGAAGAATCAGATTCTAGTCTTAAAGTAATAATAAATGATTCAGAATATGGAGGTTATACTTTAGACTGTTTAAAGAATGGTTATGACACAGGTATGGCTATGTCAATCTTAGATGAAGATAGATACTTTAATTTAGACAATGAAGTTGCTGTAGCTGTATATAGTATTGGTGGAGAAAATAGGAGCACTGAAAGTTTAAACATTGATGAAGAATTTGAGATAGGTAATAATAATCTAAAAGATTTGGTAGTGTATATGAAACTACATAAAACTAACTAATAAAAAATAGTTGGATATTTGGTAGTAATTTACTATAATATAAACTAATCGGCAATAAATTAAAAGTAATGATACTTAAAGATTTAATTTATTATAAGTAAAATTTTATTAAGAGAATTTAGTATAAATGAATAAGAAAATTTAACAACTGACATTAGAGTTATATTTGGAGGAGTTAATTATGAATACAACAGTAAAATATGAAATATTAGAATGGATTAAAACTATCTCTGTTTCACTAGTTATTGCAATGGGAGTCACATTTATAGTACAACCAACAATAGTTAGAGGACAATCTATGTATCCAACCTTAGAAAATAAGGATTATTTATTTATAAACAAGTTAGCATATAAGACTGAAGAGCCTAAAAGGGGAGATATAATTGTTTTTAAAACAGAGATGATTGATAGTAAGAGTAATAATAAAAAAGATTTAGTTAAAAGAGTAATTGCTCTACCTGGAGAGCATATAGTTATAAAAAATAGTGAAGTTTATATAAACGATGAGCTTTTAGATGAAATTTATTTAAAGGATGTATATACATCAGGAGATATAGATATAATAGTTCCTGAAAATAATGTATTTACTATGGGGGATAACAGACCAGATAGTTTGGATAGTAGAAGTTATGAGATAGGTACAGTTTCTATAAATGACATTGTTGGAAAAGTTTCAATGAGAGTATATCCTTTTGATAAACTAGGTAATATAAATTAAATCATTTCAGGCTTGAATATATTATATATTCGTAATTGTTATATAATATGAATTAACATATTGTATTAAATTTAAATCATATAAATATTTATATTTGGAGGGGATAATGTGAAAAAAAAGAAAATTGGAATAGGTTCACTTTCTTTATTATTATTTATTGTTGGTTGTTTATTTAGTTTTACATTTAATGATATCTGTATAGGAGATAATATCTTAACTTATATTGATCTAAAAGCTTGGTCTAACGGCAATAGTGGAACTCATTTTACAATCTTTTATTCTTTATTATTTTTTATTCCATCATTGATTTTTGGTTATAAATTTAAGGAGTACTTTAGCTAAAAAGTTGGCAAAATACTATCTACTATTATGGTAACAATGATAATAGTAAATTCGTTATTTTTTACTGCCATTTTCTAAATCACAATTTTAATATAACGCGAAGCAATGGTCATTATAATATATATAAATCAAAATTTGTTGAAAATCTATAATAAACATAAATAAAATTGGAAATAGGGGAGAAGTATATTCCATTGTAGTCGAAGATATGGATCATCAATCAAGAGGACTTAAGTAGTAGTAAAAATTATTTAAATATAGTACGAAAAAGGGTGTCCCAAAAATGTCACACCCTTATAAATTATAAAAAACTCTATCTTGGTACACATATTACAGTGGCTAAGATAGAGTTTTTTGTTAATTACAAGAATCTATTTCACTCATTTTTATATTCATACATCTTATCTCTTTATATATAAGTATTCCTGCTGTTATAAATGCAATACTATCTGCTATTGGACCTGCATACATAACACCATCAATACCTAAAAATTTTGGCAATATAATAACTAATGGTAATAAGAATATTATTTGTCTTGTCAATGATAGTACAATACCTTTTTGAGATTTTCCGATAGATGTAAAAAAGTTTGATGTAAGTGGTTGAATACCATTTACAAATGTCATGAACATAAATATTCTAAAATATCTTTGAGCAAATTCAAAATAATTTTCATCTCCTTGACCAAATATGCTTATTATTTGTCTCGGGAATATTTGGAAACATAAAAATGCCACAATAGAAATCAATGTAACTGCAATAGCTGCTGTTTTGTATGTTTTTTTGACTCTATCGTAGTTTTTTGCTCCATAATTAAATCCTACTATTGGTTGGCATCCTTGTGATATTCCTAATGTAAATGCCAGATAAACGATATTAACTTTTGATATTACACCAACACTAGCAAGAGGTATTTCACTTCCATAATGTGATAAAGCCCCATAATAAGTAAGTGTATTATTCATAGTTATCTGAACAATCATCATAGCTAACTGATTAAAACATGCTGCTGTACCTAATGCTGATATAGCTAGCACAAGTTTTTTTCTTAATTTGAAATTATTTCTTGATAGTTTTACACTTTTAAATTTGAAAAGGTATCTAGCAACAATTATACTTGATAATATTTGACCAATAACAGTTGCATATGCAGATCCTGCCATACCTAAGTCAAATATAAATATAAATATTGGGTTAAGTATAGTATTTAATATTGCTCCAGACAATGTACTCAACATTGCATAGGTAGGACTACCATCAGAACGAATTAGATTACTACATCCTATAGAAAATATTAAAAATGGAATACCGAATGCAGTTATTCTTGTATAAGTAAGTGCATAAGGCATTATATCTTCTGTTGATCCAAATAAATATAATAATGGTTTTAAAAATATTATTACTAATAAAGATAAAGTTACTCCTGATATAATCATAGATACGATGCTATTTCCTACGATGTAAGCTGCTTCTTCTTCTTTTTTTTGACCCATTCTAAGATTGAAATTAGAAGCACCACCTATGCCTAATAAAAGTGCTAATGCCGTACATATAGTATTTATTGGAAATGCTATGTTAGTTGCTGCATTACCAAGCATTCCTACACCTTGACCTATAAATATTTGGTCGACTATATTATATAGTGCGCTTACCAAAAAACTTATTATAGAAGGTATTGCGAATTTAAAAATTAATTTACCTACATTATCGGTTGCTAATGGATTGTTTAAATTGTTTATGTTTGCCCCCATATAATCACTCCTCTACCTTTAATATTTTACCACTCTTTGTAATTTATTTCATATTTATTATTTAAATTTATATATATAAATTTTATAATTAATTAACTCTATTGCTACGTAAACATTATTTCTGTAGTATTGTAATTAACAGAGAAAAATATAAGGAGAAATTAAATGAAGCTAGATAAAAAAGACTATGGAATAATCATAATAGGTGTAATACTTGGAATGATATTTACAGAAAAAGTATCACAAATAGTATGGATTTTAGGAATAATGTATTTTCTTCATAAGTATTTATGGAATGGAGAAACATACGAGCACTTATCAGATGACAATATAGAATTCATAGATAAAGAAAAATACTACCAAAGCTTAAAAAAAATGATGATATTTATAGATATATACTTAATTATAAAAATAATAATTATTTTATTAATGGATATTTATGGATATATAGGTATTGAAGTAGCATTACTTATTCCAATTGTAACAATTTATGGTGATAGCTTAAGTCGTAAATATATAAAGTCTATCAATGGAGAGGAAATTGTTAGAGATAGAAAATTTATTAAAAATAAAGTCCTAACTGCTTTTATGCTTGTAATATTTGTGGGATATACTTACACTTACTTATCTAATATCAAGATAAATTCAAATGAGATAAAGTCAAAAAACTACTCATATAGCCTGACTTATAATGACAGTAAAAATAAGGTAGTTGAAGTTAAATCTAAAGATGATTTTCATCAAAGAGCAGAATTTACAAAAGAAAACATTTCTTATATGGGTAAATATATAAAGTATAGTAAGAAATATATATATATGAATATAGTAAAGGAATATTGTCTTGTAGCTACCATATTTATGTTCATACTTGCAATTGCTCAAACTAATTTTAAAGATAGAAAAAAATCTTCTATGGCAGTAAATGTGTTTTTGATATTGGCTTTGGTATTTTTAAGCATATGGTCAATTAATACAAATGATCTTCAGTACAACTTAATTAATTATTTTTATGAGTATGTAGAAACTTATTAAGTATGAAGGA
The DNA here is from genome assembly GCA_030531025.1 of Turicibacter sp. Next base: position 17,264 of record JAUMTV010000031.1, on the reverse strand, counting down.
TTATAAATAATGAAAAAAATTAATTTTAAATCAAAGATAAATATAATTGGCTTAACATCATGTGTAGGAAATGCATATCTATTATAGGATTAATGTGAATAATAAATGGTATTTAGAATAATAAAATGGATCCTCTAATATAGGATCCATTTTTTAATAAAAATTTACTTAAAATATTTATTTACTATTTCATTTATTTTGCCCTCATCTAATGATGATGCAATACCTATATTTCCATTTAGCATATGCCACACATAATTGTGAACTTGTACAGCATTTGAGAAATCTCCTTTTTTCCATCTATTTAGCTGACTATTTAAATATTTTTTAGCATCTTCATTATTTATTAATTTTATTGAATCTAGAGCTAAATCAATATTATCTGGAGTAATTTGTACTAATCCAAACTTCTTACCATCGCTTGCATTTATGATCCCATTAGACATTTGATGGATAAAATTTACCACATCATATTCATTAGTAATTTTACCCACATCATTGCTATTACTTGATGAACTTTGACTTACTTTATAATTACCCATTGTAATGAATTCAACCTTATTATCTTCATTTAATACAGCTTTAGGTATTATAGTATCTATTTTTAAATAAGCAGATATTTTATCTACTTTAAGAAAAGCATTTATTTTTGATAAACCATTCATCAATACAGGTGAATAATGTGCTAGGACAGGATTGTAGACACCTATTGATAAAATAACAATTAATATAGAGGCTACTTTTGTAAAATTATTTTTAAGCTTATCTTTCTTTATATCTTTTTCAGCTTTTTCTATGGCTGATTTTATTAAACTGTCTTTATCAAAGCTATATTTTATACTGTCTATTTTCTCTTTATCTATGTGAAAATCATTCATCTCTTTATCTATTTCTTCTATAGAGATTTCTTCAAGTAATTCACTATCAAAATTATTATTTATGTCTTTTTTATTCTTAATCATTTATATAGCCCTCCTTCAGTAAATTTTTCATATCCTTTACTGCCTTCCTAAGATGAGTTTTTATTGTATTTACAGGACGGTCTAAGATAGTTGATATTTCTTCTAATTTTAAATCTTCTATGTATTTGAGTATAATTACATCTTTATATTTATCTTCCAATTCATCGATTGCATTGTATAAATCTATTTTCACATCTATATTATTATCATTATGAACTTTAGTAATATAGCTATTTTCATCATGAGTTAACTCAATCATACCATTTTTTCTTAAATAATCATTTGCTACATTTATAAGAATCCTGCTAATCCAAGTCTTGAAATATTGAGGTTCTTTTAAAGTTTTAATATTTCTATAGGCTTTGTATATGGTTTCTTGAACTATTTCTTTTGCATCTTCTTCATACTTACATCTTAAATAGGCTTCTTTGTATAGCCTGTCAAAGTAAATATTTATTAATTGTTCGAAAGAGTCTCTATCTCCCTTGATAGCTCTCTTTACTAATAATATATCTTCCATTTTTACTCCTTCCATTTGTTAGTTTTCATCAATTAGACGTGGTTAATCAACAAAAGGTTTTAATTATTTATAAAATACAGAAAAATTATATAGTAAAAAAGTTAAGTTTTAAATTTAAAAAATATTTAATTATAATAAAAAAAATTTATACTGGAACATTTCTATATAATTTATTAAAAAATTAAAACTTTTTTTAGGAGATTACTGTCTAATAAGTAATAGCACAGAGAACTAAACCTATAATGAATGGAGTGAAATTATGAAAAAACATGTATTATTATTATTAGCTATTATGTTTGGAATTACAGGGTGTAGTAAAAGTAATGAAACTGCAAAACCAAAAGAAGAAATTAGTATTGAAAAATATGTACTATCAGAGGATTTTATCAAAGCTAAAGTTGATAGTGTACACGATGGGGATAGTATTTTTGTTACATATAATGTTGACGGTGAACCATATTCAAAAGAACTTTATTTAGCTGGAATAGATGCACCTGAATTGATACACCCAATCTATAGTGAGATGCCTTTTGGAAAAGAAGCTAAAGAGAATTTAGAGAAAGTTATAAAAGAAAGTGGAGATATTTATATTGAAACAAATGAAGATGAAAAAATAAGTACAAGTGGAAGATTAATAGGATATGCTTATGCTAATTATGAGGGTGAGTTAATCCAATTAAATGAAATGCAAGTGTCAGAGGGATTGGCTAGAGTTAGTGATAATTTAGAAAATGTAGTAGACATTACTATATTACAAGAAAACTACGATAAATTGGCTGAATCTGAGAAGAAGGCAAAATCAGAAAAACTTAATATTTGGGGAATAGAAAATTTTGTATCTGATAAAGGATATGATGAGAAATATAAAAAATAATTATATTTTAATTAATCAAAAAAGATGATACTAAAGTACATTTGAGAGTGTAAATTAATTTGTGATTTAGAGCAAAATTCATCCTCTATAGCAAAGGAGTATTTATTTCATTATGGAATAAATTGATAAATATTAATAAAATATTAAAATCAATACTTTATCAAATGAATAAATATTATAATATAATAATTAATGCCAAATAAAAAAGGAGAATAATAATTTTATGGCTGAAAAAATTCTGGAATTTACTGTTTTTGCATTGATAGTTTGGCTGAATATTTAGATAAAGATACGAAGGAAGTTTATAAGCTAATTAAAAGTGACTCAAATATTTTAGATGATTATATAATTCCGTGTTATGAACCTTTGCATAGTCAAAGTAAAAAATACATAGTAGATGAACTACTAAATGTATTAAAAGAAAGAGGTGTAATATAGTGGAGTTATATCATGGATCTTATTGTGAAATAAGATTTAATAGATTAAAATTATAAAAAGTAAAAACATAAGGGTGTCCCAAAAATGTCACACCCTTTTAGACTATTCATAATTCACAAACTATGAAATTGTAAAAAGGGGAGAATGGAATATGAGAATTTGTTCTAAATATTTATCATACATATTCTTCATGAGACCTTTTCATTATGAATATATTAACGTCTTTATAATAATAAATGCCCTTTTCACCTAGTTGTTGAATCTCTATTACTATGTATTCTCCCTGTTGAATCTCTTCATTATAGTTAAGACATGCATAAGCATATGCTATAATTAAGGTGATTGCTATAAAAAAACTTCCAAGCCATACATTTAGGTAAGTTAAGGGTATAATAAAAATTAAACCTATCATTAGAACCCATGCTACTGAATGAGTAACATCTAGCCAACAATGAAAAACATAATCATATCCTAACTTTTGCTTAACTACACTTCCCCCAATTGCAATTAATGTATTGATAAAAAATAATATAAGCAATATTTTAATATATTTTTTCTTACCTAGATTGTTATTTCTTTTGCTCATATAATATCTCCCTATCATTTTTTCTTTTTACCATACTTCATCATCTAACATTTCATTGCTATAAACTTTAGGTGCTTCTTTTTTATTTTTAAGTTATTATTGTATTAAACATGTTATGAATTAATTATTTTAGAGCGTTTTTTGATTAAAATTAGAACCATAGAACTTAAAATACTAACACTTAATAATGGTGATGATAACCATACTAAACCATTAGTATAATCTACGTCACTATCAAAGAAAAACCATGGTAAAAATAAACCAACTATGCTTATTAAAATTAACCCAATAATTATTTTCTTATACATAATAATAATGAAATAGTTAGGAGTAAAGGTATTAATAAAAAGTTTCTCTGAAAAAGAAGTATTACACGGGATATCTTTTTATGTTAAAAATTTCAAAAATGATAAACTAAAATAAGATGTTTATTTTTAGGATACAAAAATAGATGGATGTGGTTATATAACAATATCTATCTATTTTTTTGTTTTTTGTCAGTTTTTTATGATAAACTTCGTATTAACATGTGTAAAAGCTTTTACGGGGAGGAAATTGATTTGAAAGACAAATTAATAATTAAATATATAAAAAGATGCAATCCAAAGGGAATGGAAATGCTCATAGATAATTACAATGGATTATTGACATCTATAATTAGAACTCATCTAAAACCAATTGGAAATTATGAAGAGGAATGTGTAAATGATGTACTTCTTGCCATTTGGGATAATATTGATGGGTTTAATGCAAAGGAAAGTTCTTTTAAAAATTGGATATGTGCAATTGCCAAATATAAAGCTATTGATTATAAAAGAAAATATATGCCTAAGTTAAATGAAGAACTAGACACTAATCTTTTTTACATAGACGAAAATTTATACAAATTAGAAATAGAGGAAGAAATAGAAGAACTTTTAAGCTCATTAAATGATAAAGATAAAGAACTTTTTAAAAGATACTACCTAGATGGAGATAAGCTGGAGGAAATAGCAGTAGATAACAGTACTAATATCTCAAGCTTACATAGTCGTTTATCTAGAGGTAGGAAAAAAATTAGAAAAAGTATTTTGAAATAGGGAGTGAGATTATGATAGATAAGTTTAAAATTTTTAATAAAATAAAGATAGACACTGATAAATACCAAGAAGTTGAAACAAATACTGAAGAGTTAAAAACGATAATACTAGCTAAACTAAATTCTTCTAAAAGAAGTGTTAGAAAAAGAAAAATGAATAATAAGCTAGTAGGAAGTGTGGCAGCTATAGGAATTATAATGCTAGGAATTGGAGTAACAAATAATTCCTTAGCAGATAATTTAAAAAAAAGATTGCCAGAGTTTGAAACTATGCTTGATAAAATAAAATCAGTTATTGATGATCAAGAAGAAGTAGAATACGATTCAAGTATTTATCCAGAGCGTGAAGAAGAAAAGCAAGAGCATAAAAATAGTAAACTAATAGCCACTCCTATAAATGTATCTAGTAAGAATGAAGGATTAGAAATTACAATAGACAAAGCTATGTATGATAAGAAGAAGCTTTATCTTGATATGACATTAAAAGCAGATAAACCTTTTAAAAAAAGTAAGTATAAAGATTTATTTGGAGAATCCGTGTACGGTGATGGAATAAATAATATGTACATTGATGAATTGGAAATGTATATAAATAATGTTAAACTAGATGGTTATGGATGGAGTGCAGGAATTGTTGATATTATTGATGAAAATACTATTAACCTTAGTTACTTAATAGAACTTCCAATAGAAAACGATGTGGAAGATGCTAATTTTAAAATAAGTTTTGGATTAACCAATTATAATAATAACAATCCAGAGATGCTTAATACTATGGGAGATAAATATTTATTTGATTTTAATATAAAATCCATAGATGATAATTCAAAGACTATAAATATAGATAAAAAAGATGGAGATTATACTTTGAAAAAAGTAATTGTAACAGATACTTATGTTGAGGTTCAAATGGAGCTTCCTTTTCAATCGTCTTTAGGAAATCCTCATAATAACTTTATAATAGTTCATGATGATAAGGGAAGAGAGTTAAATATGAGTAGTGGAGTTGAGGGGGAAAATAAACTATATACTCAAATTAACGAATTAGTTGATATTGGTGAAATTCCTAAATATATAGATATTTTTGTTTGTACAAATTATGGAGAAGAAGCAAATGCTATATCTAGTTTTAGAGTGAATATAGATTAATATTAATGGTGATTTTAATTAAATTACAACTAATTTTGAACGGGGTGAAATTGCCCTTGAAAAAAGTATAATACCATACAATAATTTAACAATATTAATATATTTCGAATTAAAGTACATAAAAAGAGTAATTATTTTAGGTAATTTATTATCTAAAACAATTACTCTTTTTTTTTATCCAATATTTTCACAAAAATCAAAATTATAAGTTGACAATTATAGTTGTCATTTCATATAATTAATTATGACAAGGATAATTGTCACAATGACAATGAAAATAGTCAGGAGGGAAAATATGAGGTTAGAGGTAAAGGAATTAAGAAAAAGTTTCTCTGAAAAAGAAGTATTACATGGGATATCTTTTTCTGTTGAAAGTGGTAAGGCACTTGGATTATTGGGGAGAAATGGAGCAGGAAAAACTACAACAATTCGTATATTAATGGATGTGTTTAAAGCTAATTCAGGTGAAATATTAATAGATGGAAAAAAATTTGAACCAAGAAATTATCAGATAGGATATTTACCAGAAGAAAGAGGTTTATATCCTAAAAAGAAAGTGGAAGAACAAATAGTTTACTTAGCACAGTTAAGAGGTGTACCAGCTAAGAAGGCAAAAGAAAGCACAAAGATATGGCTAAAAAAATTAGGTATAGAAGAATATGCTGACAAAGTACTAGATAGTTTATCAAAAGGAAATCAGCAAAAGGTTCAATTAGCACAAACTTTAGTCTGTAATCCAGAAATAGTTATACTTGATGAACCATTTAGTGGATTAGATCCAGTCAATGCACAAATACTTAAAGATACTGTGAGAGAATTAATAAGTCAAAATAAATTAGTTATATTCTCAAGCCATCAAATGAGCTATGTTGAAGAATTTTGTGAAGAAATAGCCATAATAAATAAAGGTGAGATAGTACTTAGTGGAAATCTTAAAGAAATAAAAAAAGAATTTGGAAACAATAGATTAATATTAAGTGCAAATAACTTAACATTAGATGATTTAAAATCTATATGTGAAGAGAAATTTAATAATTTAGTAATTGTAAATGAAGTTAAAAAGGATTGCTTAATATTGGAACTACTAGATAATACAACTAAAAACCAACTTTTAGAAAATATATTGAAAGAAAATATAGATATAGAGAAATTTTCTATGTATGAACCAGATTTAACAGATATATTTGTAAAGAAAGTAGGTGAAGAATAATGAAACAATTTCTTGTTGTATTAAAATTTGAGCTTTCTAATTATTTTAGAAAAAAATCATTTATAGCAAGTACTATAATAATTGCAGCATTAATAGTAGTTGGTTTATCTTTGCCAAACTTTATAGATATGTCAGGCATATTACCAGGGTTAGGTAAAAGCGAAACTAAAGTAGAAGAAGTTGAGAAAGAAGAGAAAATTAATTTTGCAATACATGATGAAAAAAATATTATATCTAATAAAGATGTATTAAAAGTTTATTTCCCAAACTCAAATTGGAAAGTGGTAAAAAACCAAGATGAATTAAATAAATTAGTTGAAAATCAAGACGTAGAAGCAGGATTTGATATAAAAAGTTCAACAGAATATAGCTATGTTGTTCAAAATACAAAGTTTGATGATGAAAATAAAACAATATTTGATGAACTTTTAAAAAGAATTTATAGAGAAAAACAAATTACTAGTGAAGGAATAGATTTCAATAAGGTAGATACAGTTTATAATACTCAAATAGCCTCTGATGTTGAGATATTAGGTAAAGATAGTGTAAATAATTATTTTTACGCATATATACTAATTTTTGTTGTATATATGATGATTCTAATGTATGGTCAATTAATTGCTGTATCAATAACTTCAGAAAAAAGTAATAGAGCAATAGAAGTATTAGTTACAAGCACAAATACAAATAATTTAATATTTGGTAAAGTGATTGCAGGTGCAATAGCAAGTATAGCACAAGTTGGAGTAATAATGTCAGCAGCACTGATTGCATACAAGGTAAATAGTGAAGCATGGAATGGAATGCTAGATAGTGTATTTAAAATTCCTTCAGAATTAATAGTTACATTTGCTATATTTGGAATATTAGGTTACTTATTCTATTCATTTATATTTGGAGCTTTAGGAGCTTTAGTATCAAAAACAGAAGAAATATCAACAAGTGTTGGACCTATAATGATGATATTTATTGTAGTATTTTTTATTAGCATATTTGGATTGACTAATGGAGATAGTGTATTGCTGAAGGTTTGTTCATATATACCATTTGCATCTCCAATGACTATGATAGTAAGAGTTGCAACTGGAGCTATTACATCAATGGAATTCATAATATCTGCATTAATATTAATAGTATCAACAGTATTAGCAGGAATGGGTGGTGCTAAGATATATAGAATGGCTAAACTTATGTATGGAAATCCAATAAAATTGAAAAATGCTTTAAAATGGCTTAAGGCTGAAAAATAAGTCGATAGAACAAGGAAAATAGTCAGGAGGAGTTGTATGCCATTAAATAATCGTTTAAAAGAATATAGGGCTAGGATTAATGTAAATCAAACGGAGATGGGGCATTTAGTAGGCGTATCTAGACAAACAATTAGCCAGATTGAACGAGGGGACTACTCTCCATCAGTAACTTTAGCATTAAAAATAGCCAAGGTTTTGGACGTAAGAGTGGAAGATATTTTTAGTTATGAGGAGGATGATGACGATGAATAGCAATCATGTGGAGGAAATTAAAAAAGAAGACAAAAAAGCATTTAAAGGTTATGTTGCTATACTAGTGATATCTGGAATTATCGGTGGAATAATCGGTGCCTCGTCTGTATACTTAAAAAAAATCATTGGAGAGAGTGTTCCTAATTTACTAATGAGTATATTTGAGGTGATTACACCATTTGCAAGCATTGTGCTTTCTATATTAGTAATAATAATAAGTACAATAATTTATAATAAATCACGAAAAGAGTATGATTTATGGAGTCAAACAAATGAAGATGATGATACAATAGATAAAATAGAAGAAAGATTATTATGTATACTCTTACTTGCTTCTGTAAATATGATTCTTGGATTTTTCTTCTTTGGAATAGGGAGCATGTTATCAGTATATGATAAAATAAATGCCGGTTTTAGTGCCGATTTTAGTATTATAAACTTTCTTTGTATACTTGTAGGACTTATACTATGCCTAGCTTCTTCTACATTAATTCAAAAGAAAATAATTAATTTACAAAAAGAAATTAATCCTTTGTTAAAGGGAAGTGTATATGATTTAAAATTCAGTAAAAAATGGTTGGACAGCTGTGATGAAGCAATAAAATTAGGTATATTTAAAAGTGCTTATAAAGCATATAAATCAGTATCTATAACATGTGTCATACTTTGGGTATTTTGTTTTATAGGCTATGATTTATGGGATTTTGGTATGGTACCTATGGTAATTGTAATAATTATATGGCTAGTTCAGACAATATCTTATGGTATTGAATTAATTAAACAATCAAAAGTAAGATAAAGTTTTTAGAGATTATATTTATAGCAAGCTATATGAGAAAATTTTATAGAAATTCTTAAGTAGTCCTGAAATATTATTTTTAGTCTATGTTAGATTACTTTGTGATAAATAGTATATAAAAATAACTGTACCTTAGCAAACTCATTGTTTTGCTATAAGATACAGTTATTTTTTTATTAACTTCCCATAATTGTTCAAAGTCTATGTTAGGAGAAAAGTTTTTTATTGCTCGTAGATTGATTTTATAAAACAATTAATATACTGGACTTACTTAGAGACACCTTCTCTTATAAGTCTTGCAAAATCATTTGGAAGTATATCATTTTCTTCTATTTCTCTTGCTATTTTTTCAAAATCATAATTTACTTCAATTATCTCCACTTTAACTGAAGACATATTGTCAATATTTATAATTATATAATTGGCAGAAGGTTTATTTGTTTTAGGCTTGCCTACACTACCTGCATTTACAAGTAGTTTTTCACCATAATACTTGTAATAAGGTATATGTGTATGACCACATACTAAAATATCTTCAGCTAGCTCCTCCATAACTTCTTTAGATTCTTTTGAATCTTCTTTTAAATATTCATTTATAAGTCTAGTACTTCCATGAACTAATTTAATAGTCTTGTTATTAAAATTTAAAGTTGCTTCCTTTGGCAAACTACTTAAGTACTTTTTATTTTCATCTGTAGTTTCCATTGATGTGAAATACATTGAAAGACTAGCTTTTTCTGCATCTTTGGGGTCTTTATAATCACATCCACATACCATTTTAAAATTTCCAATGGCATCGTCATAGTTACCCATTATGGTTAAGATTCTATTCTTCCTTATAGTGTCTATAACTTCATTAGGTCTCGTACCATATCCTACTAAATCACCTGTACATGCTATTAAATCAATGTTTCTACTTTCCATATCATCTAGTACTGCTTCTAGTGCATAAATATTACTGTGTATATCTGATATTATACCTATTTTCATTTGTAAATCTCCTTATACTAATTCAACCATTACTCATATGTTATTTCATAGATATAAATTTGTAAACTTATTTAAGTAAAAATAAATCAAGTTTTTTGATATATGAACTATTATTACCTTATTTTAATAATAAACAATTTTTTATTTTGAAGAATCCTCTAGAGTATAGTAATTTGAATATATATGGATAAAAGTATTGAGGTATTTTTCTTACAATATTGTAAATTGTTAAATGGAAATTATTAGGTTAAAATTATAAAAAACATATATTTTAGGAATTAATATGTAATCTATGTAAAGATAAGAGGGAATGAAGCTATTTTTTGTAATATAACAGATGATATAGCAGTATTTGAGTAAGAATGAAGAAAATACCTAAGTTTTAGAAGTAATAAGTATTTATGTATATATGAAATGGGGTGTAAATTATGAAATGTCCATATTGCAATAATGATATGGTGCTAGGAGTAATACGTGGTGGAAGAGATTCAGTTAAGTGGATTCCAAAAGAAAAGGACAAAGGATTTATTTTATCATCTTTTGCAAAAGGAATTACTATCTTAGAGTGGCTTGATTCAAAAGTTGAAGGCTACTATTGTAAGGAGTGCAATAAAATAACTATAGATTTACCAAAACAGTTGTAATTTTTGTAGATAATATTAATAAATTGAGGATGAAGAAAAGTTTATAAGGGAGAACTGTATTGGAAAAATATATAAACAATAGAATAAAATTTATCATAGGTATAATTATTATTTTTTTACTATCACTTACAATATTTTCTTTGTATTATACAATTACGCAAGAAACTTTTTACTCTGCTGATTATGAAACAACAGGAATTGTAAGAGAAAAGGAGTTTAAAGTAAATAAATGGCATTTGGAAATAGAGTATAAAGATAGTGAAAGAAATGAAAGAGTAGATAAAAGAGAAGTAAGTGAAGGATCTGATGAGAATAAAACATTAAAAAAATATAATGTAGAAGTAGGAAGCAAAGTAAAAATAAGAACTGAAGAAGGTTTTGGTGAAGGTTTTTTAGGTAAAAGGTTTCTTTACTCAACCATATTAGAAGTTTTAGATGAGTGATTATATACAATTTAATGAAGTAAATAAAAATCTTATATAGAAGAACAAAAACAAGGATAAAAATTATTCATATAATATTAATGATAAATTACATAATAGTTATATAACGCGAAATAAATAGATTTTTGATATAATATATAAATTTGTAGAGAGAGGTATGGACTTGAAAATATTCAAAAATAAAGCAATTTTAGGTATAGTTTCAGTAGTTGTTTTTATTTTAATTATATTTAGTGGTTCTAAAATAAAAGAATATAGTGTTTTAAAAGATGTTTTTGTATTTTCCAAAGATAATATTGTTTCAATTTGGAGAGTAAAAAAAGATGAAAATATTCATGATTATAATTATAAATTAACAAGTAGTGAAATTGACTCCTTAAGTAATATACTTACTAACTCAAAATTGAAAAAAGCAACTATAAACGATTCTCCATCTAATACCTTAGGAAGTATGACTATTCTACTCGATGGAAAAGAAGAAGAAAAAAATGGGGATATTAGCTTTGAATTTAAAAGGGGTATAACTTTAACTCCTATAGATAAAGATAGTGTCTATGTTTTTTTAGAGATAAATAAACTTAGAGATGATGATAGTTTTAATATGGATGAAGTTATGCAGAAATCTTATATTATAGAATCTAAAGAGTTAGTAGAATTTATATGTAAAAATACTTAAAAGAATTAAGTTTACAAAATTAATATATTGCGAAATTAAGAATGGTGGTGAGAATATGCTTAATTCAATGTTTAGCACAATATTAATATTTTTGGGGATTGGATTAAGCTTTTTTACAATTAAAGAATACCATAAAACTAAAGCAAATGAGTACGATAAAATTGAGACATGCATAGATCTTGGTATTGCTTTATCTTATGTAATTATAGGTATATTAGTACTATTTAAAATACTTTCAGGAAGATTTATTATACCTATAATTATTTTATTTACGATTTTAGAAATATTTATTAAGAAAAAAACTAAATCAGATAATTAAATTAATTCACAATAGTCATAAAGTACGAAATAAAGATACTTTTGATAGAATATAGATAAACAGGAATTTTAGTTTTTAATATGGAAGTTACAACTTTTATTATACAGCAATGTTGAAATTTAATATATAAAATGAGGAGGGATAATGTGGACGGTATAGAGCAACAGTTAGAATACATATCAAATTCAATAGATAATGTGAGCAGCGGTATAGATGTACTTAGTCAAAATTGTAATAATAATGGTTCTTTTGGGGGAATTGGATTTATTCTTGTGATTGTATTACTTTGTATTAACAATAATATAAAAAAACTTACACAGGCAATTAGGGATAAAAATTCCAAATTATAGAGTAGTTTTAGTGAACAATTTTATTAAATTACGTAATAGTTATATAATGAGAAATAAAGAAGGGGATAAAATAAATGGGTGAAAAAAATATAAAAATTAGTATTAAATGGGTAGTAATAAGTATATTTGCTGTAATTATTGCTTTTATAACATCTAGATTATTGGTTGAATATATAAATGAATTTCTAAGGATCAATTGGCAATATCGGCTATTTGAAAAAGATAGCTCAAACGTAGTATTTGCTAATTATGTTATGTTTTTAAATTTAGTACTTGAAGTATGCCTTATATATATTTTTTGTAAAAGAATAAAAAGTTAAATTAATATAAAAATGGGAGTATTATAAGTACTAATTTACTGAGTAGATCAGATGAACAATTTTAATAAATTGAGAAATAAAAAATAGGGAGAATAAATTACTATGACAAAAAGAATTCTATATTTTATAATTACTAGTCTAGTTATGCTGATGGGCCTGCTATCGAGGAAATTTATGTTTATATTCCCTAAGAATATTGCCCCATTTATAGGAGATATGTTTTGGGCTATGATGGTTTACTTTGGTTTTAGGTTTTTACTTCCCAAGTTATCATTATTAAAAAGTTTTAATATAGCACTTATTTTTTCTTTTGGTATAGAGATAAGTCAGCTATATCAATCTAATTGGATAAACAGTATACGTAAAACTACTATTGGAGGTCTAGTACTTGGACATGGCTTTTTGTGGATGGATTTAATAAGCTATACTATAGGGATTATAATTGCTGTAATAATTGATAAAGCTTTAAGTCACGCTAAATCTAATAAAGGGTGAAATTAAAGGAACTGGAAATAGAATTTTACAGTTTTTATATAATGCGAAATAAATGTATTTTTAGATATATATTTAAAAATTATTTGGAGGGGAAAAATATGTTAAATAATTGGAACTTTAAGAAACATATAATTATGTCAATAATAATTTCAATGATTGTATGTTTACTGTCATATATTATAATTAATCCATCAAGCTCAGCAATTACGGGGTTACTTTTCACAAATGGAGTGGTTATGTCTATAAATACGGGAATTGTTAATATAGTTGTCATAACATCAATAACATTACTATTAACTTTATTTAGTTATAAAATAATAAAAAAATAACTAATAAATTCTAATCTATCGAGTAGATTAGATAAATAATTATTATATAACGTGAAGTAAAGACTAAATAAATTTAGAGAGAAAAAAATTATGGATATCTCATCATTATATACTATAGGGATATCTATAATTAGATCAAGATATTTAATTGGGAATAGCATAGGAAATAGATTGATTTGTTTCAACAAATGTCAAGGACATAAAGATAAAACTAGCTTTTATAGGGGGGCTTATGGATAAAAAGACTGTAGGAATAGTAGTTGAAAATGATTATGATGATATACTTTACCATGAAAATAACTTTTTTATAGAAATAGAAATTGGTAAAAATGATGATTTAAGGCTTATACTAGAAGATAAGCTTAGTGAAATACTAGAAGAAAAAGCATTTAGGATAGATAAGATTTCTAAAAAAACTCATAAGATTGATTTATCAAATCAATGTAATAATACTGAAAAGATTGTTATGTACTTAGTTAAGGTTTATATGTACAGTGATAATTCGAAATTTTTGTCTAAAGAAGATATTCTAGATAATCTATCTACATCTTTATACAAAGACTATTATCTAAAATATATTATAAGATATGACAAGTATTGTTACCTAGTAGAATCATGTGTGTCTACGATTATTTATCTATTTTGGATTATATATATACTTGGGTTTCCTACTGAAATTAGAACTAAATTTTTATTCGATACTTTATTTTATAACTTTTGGATCGCTATTATTATGTACATAGCACTGCCAGTATTTATTTTATATAAGTTTATTATACCTAGTATTGTAAATTATTTATTAAAGTATGATATAAGTAAAAAAACTCTTAAGATAAGCAGGTGGCTATATAGGATAGCTAATATTTTATTTTTCATTATTTTATTTAAAGACGCATGGAGTAAGTAATACTTAAAACAGGTTTAAAAATACAGACTGTAATCTTAAAATTTTTAATAGAATGCGAAATAATAGTTATATAAATATAGGGATATTGAGGAGGAATTAACTAGTGTGGAAAAAGATTTGGAACATATTTAGATATTTATTATTAGCTATATTAATTATAGGTACTATTAATGCACTATACTTACATGAATTAAAACTTATGTTTGATGGAATTATACTTATTTTATTTTGGATATCAATGATACTAAAAGATAAATCATCAGATAAAAATAAAGTTGCATCAATCGTATATTATAGTACTGCTGTAATAATAGCAGCTTCTATTATTCTTGAAGTATTTTTCGGATTAAATATTTAAACAAATTGATGTATTGCCATATATGTGGTGTATTTGATCCAATGTAAAGAGATTTAGGTAATTTAAGTAATACAAATAGACGTATTTTAAGCTTTGCAGGTTATGCCTTGGCAATCTTAATAACTGCTTTTTTGAAGGTTAGCTTAGGCGTTAGTAGTATTATATGCGGTTTAATTTTAGGATTTCTAGGAGCTATAATAGATACGTGCTTTAGAAATAATATTATAGAAATTATTACGAAAAAAATAATGAACAATATTAATATAATGGGAAATAAGAAAATGTTGAAGGAGAATATTTTATGGAAATTGCACAAGAAGTAACTTCAGGTATGAACTTTGATTTTAGCATGATTTTAGTTTTTTTTAATTTAGCTATTAATTTTGCTATTAAGTTATTGCTTATATATATTATGTATTTATTAATATGTGCTTTAAAAAAATACTTAAATGATAAATAAGAATTTTTTAAGAGAAATCAGTAATTATATGGACATTATTTAAAATAGAGGATAATTGAAATGAACATAATTTTTGAGATGTTGTGGGTCATAGTTGTAGCAATTGGAATAATTTGTTAAATTATAATAGGATTAAAATATATATATAAATATATTGTAAAAAAATTAAAAATAAAATCAATACGAAAAAGCACAGTAAGGGTAGTTGTTAAAGGTAAGTATTATTCTCCTGGTTCAGGACCTAAAGTACCACGTGTAGGAGTTAGCATAGAATCTGATTCATATAGAGTTGAGGTTATTTACAATGAACAATTATATGTATTACATAATAAGCAAGTTTTTGAGTCTGTAAATACAGGAGATACCTTCGAAATGAATTTAGTAGAAGAAGTTGATAAGAATGAAAATATAATCGATTCATATTTAGAAGTTATCTCAACAAAATATAAGCAAAAAGTCTATACTAACAGATACTCTAACTAATAATAAAATTTTATTTACTGTATTTATTTACCTTATTCCAGAAGTAAGTATTCTTTCTCCAATTAAGTTAATGTAATTTATAGTAAATTTTAATAAATTGTGAACTTACGTTTAATTTCTATAAGAATAGATACGCTATCTAATATAATGAGTGGAGAGGGGAATTGTATTGAAAAATCTATGGAGATACATTGCTTTGATATTAGGAAATATATTGGTTTACATTTATTTAGGGGAAAATATTTTATTTGTTACAGTTATAATTTCATTAGTATTAGCCATTCATATTGATATAAATACACATGAATATGTTTGTAATAACTGCAAGCATAGATTTAAAATAAAGTTTCATCAAATTATATCTTTTCATGCAGGGAATTATCGTAAGTTAAAGTGTCCTGTGTGTGGCGTTGTAACTTTGGCACAAGAAGTTAATAAATATAAAAATGATACATTGAACTAAAAATTGGTTCTTCTTTAACAATATATTACTTAATAATTTTATTAAATTTATTATCAAAAATCTAATTTATTAAGGAGAGTAAAGTATGTATGATTCTGTAAAATATATGATATCATTATTTTTATCAATACTATTATTTGATTTTTTATTTTATAAACTAAACTGCAGATTTAACTTATTTGAACCAATTAGAAATAAAATAAACAATTTAAATGAAGAGAATAAGAATAGTAGAAAATTAAGAATAATCTCTTATATATTAGTAGCTATAATACTTATGATTATACCTGTTAATATAACAAGTAGTATGACATATGGATGTACTTTTGGATTATTACTCTCATTTAGAAATATGTGTTTCAAGGATACATTTATAGAAAGTATTAACCAAGACAATAAATAAAAATAATATACAGTAACAAATATGGGGGTAACAAAATGGTAAGTATTTCATGGAGTAATCTAATAATATCTATTCTTATCATAATTCTATTTGGATATTTAGGAATTAAGTTAATAAGATATATATTTAAGTAAATTATTGTTATAAAATAGAGATAAAAAACTAATCAAGGAGGAATATATTTTGGATAAAAAAATACTATATTCATTGCTGATTACTGTAGCTATAGTTTTTGGAACTCTATTTATAATAAGTATGATTTTTCAGGGCATATTTGGAGAAATAGGAATATACATATCAATGTTTGCAAGTACAATATTCACTTTAGTTTACTGTACTCAACTAATACTTAGCAAACTTGATAAAAATATAGATAAGTAAATTTAAATTAAAAGTATTATGATTCCATTTAACAAACCCTACTGCTCAGGTCGTGAACTGAAGTATATTGAAAATGTATGCCATTCAACAACTATGTCCGGCAATGGTGACTTCACAAAGAAATG
>JAUMTV010000304.1 GCA_030531025.1 Turicibacter sp. | reverse complement strand
GGGTCACCTACCATGCGAAGCATGTATCCTCCATTGGTAGGGCTTTAAAAGTTTTTATGATGTGAAAAACTTATCTGGGCTTATATATATTCGGAGAATGAGCTGAATAATCACTAGGGTGTAATCTACAAGAGGTTACATCTTTTTTTGTCTTTCTAAAAGGAGCTTTGTCCACCATTGACGATTGCAGCGGACTTAGCTAAAAGAAGACAGAAGTAGTCTGTTTTTTTGGTGCTGATGTGGCAAATTTCTAAGTCAATGTCGTGATATTCTCGTATTATCGAGGATGGTGGTTTAGTGAGACGATATATGGTGGTGTGTTATTGTTTTCTTTTAGTTGGATGTGGAAGTAAAATGGCGGATCAGGCGATTAAAGAAGCAAAAGTCGCGTTTGAGGAAAAATCTTATCAACGAGCAGTCGGCTTACTAAAGCTTGCAAGTGACGAAAGCTCGAATAAAAGTTATGCTATTTGGTATGAGCAAGGAGAGGCCTTTTTGAAAATGTTAGAACATGATGACTTAGAATCATTTGATGAGTTATTACTTGCTTGGACTGATTTGAACTTAGTGGATAGTGAGCCAAGCTTTGTAAAAGAAGAGGCCGTTTTATACGTTAAAGATCAATTAGAGTCAGTTAAAGTGTTAGCAGAGGAAGCGTTAGAAACGGGAGAACATAACGATGTCATCCAATTAATTCAAACGATTGAAAAACGAATGGGGACTTTAAAGTTATTTAAAGAGGAAATAGAAGTATTAACAAATTTAAAGCAAAAGATGGAGGGATAGTATGAGAAGATTAAGACAAGTTCTAACCATGGTGTGTTTGACAGTAGGTAGTTTAGTTGCTTGTGCGAATGAATCAGATGTGAATGAAGAGCAATCAAGTCCAAGTGCTTTATCAGTTGGACAAGCTTTAAGTGATTCATCAATTGAAGAGGAGTTATCTTATATTGAGGCGCTTATAGGAGTTGAAGAGTTATCAGCGGCTAAACTAGCATTAGAGACACTAGAATCTGAGTTGAGTGGTCCTGTTAATAATGACGATTTATTTCAACGATTGACGGCTTTGAAAGAAACATTAAGTGAAGTTGAAGTCAGTGAGGAAGATAATCATGACCATTCGTTTACTGGAGTGGATGCGGTCGCCATTGCTATTGAGCGTTATGGGGCTGACGATGATATTGTTTATATGTATGATGAAAATCATGAACATTATGGTGATAATCAAATTGGTTACTATGTGGCGCTTAAGTCAAAGAGCCTTCAAGAACAAGAAGGTGGCGATGGAATTATTTTAATGATTTTTGTTGGAGATGATGGCAGTATAGCTGAATTATAAGTGGG
>JAUMTV010000303.1 GCA_030531025.1 Turicibacter sp. | reverse complement strand
TTCGATAAATTTTACTAAACACACACACAGATCTACTCATTAAGATAAAAGGCTGTCTCGTTTGAGACAGCCTTTTTTATTAAAAATTTAAAAATGATGAATTTTATTTAAAGGACAAAGGGTTATAGCTAACTTCTCTTTATGTTGTTAATAATGTGGCTTATCTTTGATTTCTCACCTTAACATTATGCTTTTGAAAAAGTTAACTGTGATGAAAGTTTAAGTGAATTTTTTTAAACTACATGGTTATAGGATAGGGGAGGATGAGACGATATAATGTTTATTAGAACAAACGATATTAAGGAGAGGTTTGATGGAACTAAAAGTTGAGGAAATCTTTAAATCATATCATCACAAAAAAGTATTGGATGGGATGTCATTTGTCGTGAATTCAGGGCAAATTACTGCTTTAATTGGAAGTAATGGAGCGGGAAAAACGACAATGATTAAATGTTTAATGAAGTTAATTGAGCCCGATCGTGGACAAATTTACTGGAATAAAGAAAATATTAGAGAGTTAAAACAGAAAGCTTATCGTGTGTCCTATATTCGGATGCGCCTTATAAACAAGATGAGTCTTTAATTGAAGGCTCTGTTTTAGATAGGTGTTGATGACTCCAACTGTTGATCTCATGACCTTTTACGGATAGTACGAGTAGTTAATTCATCGTGAAGTTTATTATTTTAATTAAATATCAACATTCTTTTAAAACACAGCCTAATTGAAAATATCGTAAGACGTCTGGAGTTAACCGATTTTATCGATTTATTACCAAATGAACTATCGAAAGAAAATAAGCAAATGTTAATGATTGTGGCGGCACTATTACGAGAATTTGATATTCTAATTGCAGATGAACCTTTTTCAGGACTAGATCCTGTTCAAATTAAAGAGCTCAAAGAGATTTTTCTAGAACAAAAAGAAAAAGGAAAAGTTTTATTAGAAGGCAGTGAAACTGATATTTTAGCAGCTGTAAATAGGTGAAGTGAAAATAAGATTGAGCAAATGGAAGCTACTTATCTGCAGTTATTACATCAACATCAACTAAAAGAGGAGGAAGAAACGAAATGTACTCCTTTTTAGTGAAAGAATGGATACGGACTAAGTGCGTGTCTATTAAGCGAAATTTTAGAACGTATTTAATACTTGGAGTTAGTATGATTTTGCTTGGATTTTGTTTAGAGCAGATGGATATTCAAGTCCCTATCTCATTTGTCTATATCGGAATTAGTTTATTTTGCTATCTGTTTATTTTTCGTGATCAGCCCATTTTTTATATTCATCCACCGTATCTATATATAAACAGAAATAAAATCTACATTTATCACGACACACTAAATGTTT
>JAUMTV010000030.1:4749-27450 GCA_030531025.1 Turicibacter sp. | reverse complement strand
CGAATCGCAACAGATTTACAGTCTGCCCCCTTTGGCCACTCGGGAACTCCCCCATATCTTATATTAATAACTTTACTGCCGTTCGTTATGTTACTGCCGAACTGACAAGGACTAGTATATAATTAAAGCTAATATAAATCAACTCTCATTTTTAGCGTTTTTTCAATATTATTCTTATTTAACTCTTATTTTCTCTCTTTTTCTTCTTTTAAATACAATATTCATTTTTATTTAAAAAATAATTAACATATTAACATAAATAAAACTAACACTATTTTATTTATTTTAGTAACATATATGATTCCATAAAAATATATTATAATTGCAAGAATATTTTAATATTGAAAGTTGATCTGTATTATTTTCTTAATAAAATTATATTATCAAACCTCCAATCATATATTTTATATATGATATTCTTTCATCTATTATCATGATAGGGGTGAATTATTTGATAAAACGAAAATTTAACTATAAATCTAATTTAGCATACTATGAAATTGCTGAATTTATGAGAAAGTATATTAACTCTGATACTATAATAGTTTGTATTGGCACTGATAAATGTGTCGGTGATTGTTTGGGACCATTAGTTGGAACATTTCTTGAAGAACATAATTTTCCCTTACCTGTATATGGTACATTAAAAGATCCTATTCATGCACTAAATCTTGACAAAAAGTTAATTGAAATAAACAAAATACATCCTACTGCCTCTATAATAGGTATTGATGCATGTTTAGGAGACACGAACTCAATAGGGGAAATTCATACTCGCGATTATCCAATTCATCCTGGAAAGGGTGTTGGAAAATCTTTACCCGATGTTGGTACTGCTTCAATAATAGGAATAATTGATTCAAGTGATACTGCTGAATTCTTTACTTCTAGGAGTATACGACTTCACTTGGTATTTGAAATGGCAAAAATTATTTCTCACGGCTTAATTCATGCATATTACCTAAATACTATAATTAATAAATAAAGCTAGAAGTTAATCACTTCTAGCTTTATTATATAATAAAAATATCATAATAATTAATTTATTAATTGTATCTCTCTACTTGAAAAATCGTTGTCCAATTTATTGACATAGCTTAAAACTTCACCAGTTCCTATTGCAACAGCTTCAACTGAATCTTCTGCTATTTTAACTGATATACCTGTATTTTCTTCGATAAGCTTATCCAATCCATCAATTAATGCACCACCACCGGTCATTAATATTCCCTTTTCTATTATGTCTGCAGATAACTCTGGTGGAGTTTTCTCCAACACTGATTTTACACTATCAACTATTAATGATACAGGCTCCATTAATGCTTCTCTTAACTCTTCAGTAGAAATAACTATTTCATCAGGTAAACCTGTGATTAAATTTCTTCCTTTCATTGTAGTCGTTAAATTTCTTGATCCTTTAAATACTGATCCAATTGTCACCTTTAAATCCTCAGCTGTTTTTTCTCCAATTAGAATCTTATATCTATTTCTAACATATCTTGTAATTGCCTCATCAAATTTATCACCAGCAACCTTAATTGATTCTCTTATAACTACTCCACCTAATGAAATTACAGCTATATCAGTTGTCCCACCACCAATATCAACTATCATATGCCCATCTGGTTTAGTTATATCTAATCCTGCACCAATTGCTGCTGCCAATGGTTCTTCTATAAGATGTACTCTTTTAGCTCCTGAATTCATTGTTGCATCTACAACAGCTCTTTTTTCTACCTCAGTTGCTTGAGATGGTATACATACCATCACTTTAGGAGCTATTACTCTACCTTTTCCACATGCCTTTTTTATAAAAGCTTTAAGCATTTTTTCTGTTATATCATAATCTGAAATAACACCGTCCCTCAATGGTCTGACTGCAACTATATTTCCAGGTGTTCTACCAATCATTTTTCTGGCCTCTTCACCAACTGCTAACACTTTATTGT
The DNA here is from genome assembly GCA_030531025.1 of Turicibacter sp. The sequence continues at coordinate 25,501 of JAUMTV010000030.1, read as the reverse complement.
TATTTTTATTAATAGCCACAACTGATGGCTCTTTTAATAAAATACCTTTTCCTTTAACATACACAAGTACAGTAGCTGTTCCTAAATCTATTCCTAAGTCGCTACCACTTCTCCAAAACCACATTTAATTCACTCCTAAATATATAATAATTTCAAAATAATTGTTTTTTCTACAAATTTATTCCTACTATAATTATATATGTAATGAATTTATCATTCAATGTTTTTATAATTCGTTTTCCTTGTATTTCATCTTTGTAGCTTCTCCGCCTCTTATATGTCTTTCTGATTTATTTAATTCCAATATTAAATGTGTTTGTTCTGCTATTGCTGGATTAATTTTAGGTAATCTTTCAGTCATATCCTTATGAATGGTACTCTTACTTACACCAAATACTTTTGCTGTTTTTCTTATTGTAGCCTTTGAGTCAATTATATACTGCGCAACTTCTAAAACTCTTTCTTCAATATAATCTTTCAAAACTCTACCTCCTTAACCTCTATTTATTATTTACTCAACATAAAAAAATTCATAAAGTTTAGATAAAAAATAAATATTTTTAAGTATCAACCATAAAATGGTTGATACTTAAAATAATTACTTTAAATCAAAGTATGCACTAGGATCAACATCATTGCCATTCGCATCTTGTACTTGAACATTTAGTACATCACCACAAACTTTTGATGTAAATATACCTGAAGTATTACCAACTGTACCTATTTCTGTTCCAGTACTAACAACATCTCCAACTGCAACTTTAACCTCTTCGCTTAAGTTAGTGTACTTTGTCTTTAATCCATTTGCATGAGCAATAACTACATAAGTACCATCAGTAGTGTTACTTGCTACTTCTTCCACCTGACCTTCAGCAGCAGCTTTAACTATAGTTCCTACTGAAGCATTAATATCAATACCTCTTCTAGATGTATCTTCACTTCTAGTTTCATCTACATAAGTTCTAATCATTGTTCCAAATTCTCTTGAAATAGCTACACTACCATCTATAGGTAATGATAAAACTACTTGTGTATCTGTTCCTGCAGAAACATCTGCCACTTCTTCTTCTGTAACTTGATTTTCAGCAACTTGTTCTTGATCATTAGTTGCTACTTCTTCCTCTGCATTTGCAACTTCTTCTGTTGCATTTGCAACCTCTGGCTCAGATAAACTTTCCTCATTACTATTAGCTAATTCATCGTTATTTTCTACTCTTTCAGCATTTTGCTTATTAAAGTTAGAATCTGTTTCTGAAGAAGTATTATCCTCCACCTCATTTAAAGATAATTCGTTATTTGCCTTATTTTGCTCATTAGCAACAGAATTTTTTCTAATTGTAAATGCTGCTACAGTTGCAACAATACATAGGCAAACAAATAATACTAAGTAAAAGCCCTCCTTTCTGAAAAAGTCCTTTACTTTATTTTTTTTATTTTGGTCCATTTAAACACCTCCTGTTTTGTATTCTTGCCCGTAAAAGTAAATTAATTCATTTTAAATGCAACTTTTATACGCCAAATTTCTACAAAAAATTTCGCAAAAAATTAGGAGCCCTCAAGTGGCTCCTAAGTGTTATTTATAGGTTCTATATATTTCTGCTCCCAGTTTTCTAAACTTATCCTCTATATTAGTATATCCCCTATCTATATGATATATTTCTCCTATCTCTGTTTGCCCATTTGCAACTAATCCAGCTAAAATCATGGCTGCTCCCGCTCTTAAATCAGTTGCTTTAACTTGACATCCAGTAAGATTATTTACACCTTCAACAATAGCAATTCTTCCATCAATCTTAATGTTTGCTCCCATTCTACCGAGTTCTCCAACATGCATAAATCTATTTTCAAATACAGTTTCAGTTATTACACTAGCACCTTTAGTAATTGATAATAATGCCATCATTTGCGCCTGCATATCAGTTGGAAATCCTGGATAAGGCATTGTTTTTATATCTACAGGTCTTTTTTCTCCTGTTCCATCTACTATCATCTTTTCCCCATCCATCTTGCAGTAAACACCACATTCTTTTAACTTCTCAATTGTTGGCATCAAATGTTCTTCATTAACTCCATTTATAGCTATTTTACTATTTGTTATTCCTGCTGCAACCATAAATGTACCAGCTTCAATCCTATCAAAAATCGGTGTAAATGGTTCAGGCTGCTTTAATTCTGATACACCCCGTATAGTTATTCTTCCATATCCAGCCCCTTCTATTTTTGCACCCATACTATTTAAAAATCTTGCCAAATCCCATATTTCTGGTTCTTCAGCTGCATTTTCTATAATTGTAATTCCAGATGCTAATACAGAAGTCATCATAATATTTTCAGTAGCTCCTACAGATGGGAAATCTAAGTATATTCTATTTCCATGTAGATTTTTAACTTTAGCTTCAACATATCCATATCCTATTTCAGAATCTATTCCTAATGTTTTAAATCCTTTCAAGTGAAGATCTACAGGTCTACTTCCTATATTACATCCTCCTGGCATTGATATTTTACATCTTCCAAATCTAGCTAACATCGGCCCCATTACTAAAAACGATGCTCTCATCTTACGTATTAACTCATTATTTGCTTCTATTTCTCTTAAGTTTGAAGTATTTATTTTTAAATCTCCTGTTATTGGCGAAAACTTCACTTCACAGTTTAATTCTCTTAATAAATTTATTAAAACTGTTACATCTTCTAACATAGGTACTTTTTTTAGAATTATCTCTGTGGGATTTAAAATAGTTGCAACTATTATAGGTAATACTGCATTCTTTGCAACACTTATATCAACTTCTCCTTGAAGTTTTCTTCCACCTCTAACTATAATCTTTTCCATATTATCCTCCATATTTATTGTTAGTATGTTACGAAAATTATCGGCGTTCCTATAATTAAATATGAACCTGTATCGTAAGTAATTTGTCCAATGTTTAAATTTGTTCCATCTATCATTGTTGCTTTTGCTATACTACCATTGCTTATATCTAAATTTTCATTGATTTTTATTTTTAATTTATTTTCTACATCTTCAAATATATTTTTATCTTCTGTTTTTATCTTTCCCTTTATAAATGAAAAATACCTCTCATTTATAAAATTACTACTTCTAATTTCTTCAACTAATCCCCTTAAATAACTTTCAGATAAAGTACTATCTGTATTAATAACTCTCACTTCAACTTTCGTTAATCCACTATAATTATAAATATTAACACTATAATTAATATTTTCACTTTTTGCAGATATGGAATTTTCACTTCTGGTTACTATTAAATCATTTTTAAATTGAAAAATTTTATCAATTCTATCAAGCTCATCATCAATATCTACTTTTGTTGTATACTCTAATTTCATTCCATTTTGTATAAATTCATATTCATTTAATACATATCGCTCAACTTCATTAAATAAATCTTTCTTTGCTTCACACTCATATTCTTTTCCATTAATAATTAATAGAGAAAAGATTGAAAGAAATACAAAAAATATCTTTTTCATATTGTAATCCCCTGCCCTTCCTCTAAAATTATTGTCCAAACTATATTTTTTTATACAATAAAATTAAGAAATTTATTAACGTGTTTGCTCATAAGTGATGTTCTAAATTTTTGATTTAGTTAACTGAAGTTACAGCTACACTTTTAATGCACAGTGTATTTTCTTATAATATATATATATTATAATCCCCCTAGAATAGTTCGCTTTCATCTTAAAATTTTATAAATCTCTACTATATTCGTCTATATACAACAGTGTGTTAAAAATTTTCTACTTTCATATATAATATTCAAAAAAATAAAGAAGCCACTTATTAGTGACTTCTTTATTTCAATTCTAATCTGGCTTTAGCTCTTGCCTCTGCTCTCTTAGCTCTTTCAATATCAATATTATTTTTTTCTTTATTATTTAATCTCTCTTGAGCTCTCTTAAGAGACTGCTCAGCACGATCTCTATCAATCTCTTCTGGTAAATTAAAAGAATCACAACAAAAATTAATTATATTATCTTTAATATAAACAATTCCTGATGATGTAAATAATTTTTTCTTATCTCCATCTATAGTAGTATACGTAGTTATAGTCGGTATAGTTGCTATTATAGTTGGTGCATAATTTGCTAAAAATTCTATTTTACCATCACCTTCAGTTGTTGCTAAACTAACTATTTCCTCAGTTAGTACCTCACGTCCTGGAGCTACAATATTAAGTTTTATTGATTTTCCCATAAAGCATATCTCCTATTTCATGCTATTTGCTTTTTCTACAACTTCTTCAATTGTACCTGCAAATAAGAATGCTGATTCAGGTAAGTGATCGTATTTTCCTTGTAATATTTCTTTAAATCCTCTTACTGTTTCCTTTACTGGAACATATCTTCCTTGCATTCCTGTAAATTGTTCAGCAACTGTAAATGGTTGAGATAGGAATCTTTGAATTCTTCTTGCTCTAGCAACTACAGCTTTATCTTCATCTGATAATTCATCTACACCTAAAATTGCAATGATATCTTGTAACTCTTTATATCTTTCAAGTATATTTTTCACTTCTGTTGCAACTTCATAATGTTCTTTTCCTACTATTCTTGGATCAAGTATTCTAGAAGAAGATTCTAGGGGATCAACTGCTGGATATATACCTAACGCTGAAATAGATCTAGACAATACAGTAGTAGCATCTAAGTGTGTAAATGTAGTTGCTGGCGCTGGGTCTGTTAAGTCATCGGCTGGAACATAAACAGCTTGAACTGATGTTATAGATCCATTCTTTGTTGAAGTAATTCTTTCTTGAAGAGCACCCATTTCAGTTGCAAGTGTTGGTTGGTAACCAACTGCTGATGGTATTCTTCCTAATAATGCAGATACTTCTGAACCAGCTTGTGTAAATCTAAATATATTATCTATAAATAATAATACATCTTGCCCTTGATCTCTAAAGTATTCAGCCATAGTTAATCCAGTTAATGAAACTCTCATTCTAGCACCTGGTGACTCATTCATTTGTCCAAATACTAATGCAGTTTTATTAATAACTCCTGAATCCATCATTTCATGATAAAGGTCATTACCTTCTCTAGATCTTTCTCCTACTCCTGTAAATACAGAAAGTCCACCATGCTCTTTTGCAATATTATTGATTAATTCTTGAATTAAAACTGTTTTTCCTACTCCAGCTCCTCCAAATAGACCTATCTTACCACCTTTTTGATATGGTGCAATTAAGTCGATAACCTTAATTCCTGTTTCAAACATTTCAGGTTCTAAAGATTGTTCTTTAAAACTAGGTGCTGGTCTATGTATAGGATATGACTCTTCAGTCTCTATTTCTCCTCTATTATCTATAGGAGCACCTAATACATTGAATAGTCTTCCTAATACATTTTTCCCTACTGGTACTGATATTGGCTTTCCTGTATCTAAAGCCTTCATTCCTCTTTTTAATCCATCAGTAGATTCCATTGCTATAGCTCTAACAATATCATCTCCAACATGTTGCTCTACTTCTACAACTAGTTCTTTATCTCCCATATCAATTTTTATCTCATTGTATATGTTTGGTAAAGAATCTGAATCGAACTTTATATCAACTACAGGTCCAATTACTTGAACTACTTTTCCAATTTTACTTTCAGCCATACTTCTTCCTCCTTGCTACTTTTGAGCTTCGGCTCCCCCAACAATTTCTGAAATTTCTTGTGTTATAATACCCTGTCTAATTCTATTGAATTTAAGATTAAGAGTTTGTAGTATGTCATCTGCATTTTCAGTAGCTCCATCCATTGCCGTCATTCTGGCACTGTGCTCACTTGCTTTTGCACTAAGCATACATGTTTTTAGCTGACTTTTTAAATACATATCCATTGCATTTTTAAATACAGCCTCTTCATTTGGTTCAATTATATATTGCCCTGCATGACTAGCTTTTTTATCTACTGGTAATATTTTAACACTCTTTACCTCTTGCTTAACTGGGGAAATAAACTCTGTATATACTATATTTACTTCAGAAACTTCTTTCTTCTCATATAAATATATAGCATCATTATATATTTTATTAACATCTTTGGTAGCAGGCATATCTGGTAAATCTACATATTCAGTATATGTACTTATTCCATATCTAGAAACATATGAAATTCCTTTACTACCTACAACTATAACTTTTGCTCCGCCACTCTTTTTAACTAAATTATTTAAGTACATAACCACATTATTATTGTAACCTGCACATAATCCAGTGTCTGAAGTTAATACAATATAGAGTTTATCTCCTTCAAAGCTATTATAATAAATTGAATCAAAATCTTCTGGCATACTAGAGACAACCTCATTAATAACTTCTTTACACAAATTATTATATTGCTCATTAGCTACAAGTTCTTTTCTTGCTTTTCTGAGTTTAGAAGTGGCGACAAGTCCCATAGCTTTAGTTATCTTTCTAGTACTTTCAACTGACTTTATTCTTCTTTTTATTTCTATAAGTCCCGCTGCGCCCACTGTTTTACCTCCTAAAGAATTGCATAGCTATTTAAGCTATGCATCTTTTAAAAATTCTTTTTTAAATTCAACTATACATTTTTCAATGCTTTCTTTTAATTCATTGTTTAGTTGTTTTTCATCAACTATTTGTTTTAATACATCTCTATGATGAGTATCCATATATTCTAAGAATTCTTCTTCAAATTTTTTAACATCTTGAACCTTTATGTCTGATAAAAAGTCATTTACAGTTGCGTATAATATAACTATTTGCTTTTCAACATCCATCGGCTTATATTGATCTTGCTTTAATACTTCTATTATTCTCTTACCTTTTTCTAATCTTCTCTTAGAGTCAGAATCTAAATCAGATCCAAATTGAGAGAATGCTGCAAGTTCTGTATACTGTGCAAGCTCTAATCTTAATGTTCCTGAAACTTGTTTCATTGCTTTAATTTGAGCGTTACCACCAACTCTTGATACTGAAATACCTGCATTTACCGCTGGCCTTTGACCTGCATTAAACAGTTCACTTTCTAAGAAAATTTGACCATCTGTGATTGATATTACATTAGTTGGAATATATGCTGTTACGTCTCCAGCTAGTGTTTCTATAATTGGAAGTGCTGTTAATGAACCTCCTCCATTTTCTTTAGATAGCTTTGCAGCTCTTTCTAAAAGTCTTGAATGTATATAGAATACATCTCCTGGATACGCTTCTCTTCCTGGTGGTCTTCTAAGTAATAATGACATTGTTCTATATGCTACTGCATGTTTAGATAAATCATCATATATTATAAGAACATCTTTCCCCTTATGCATAAAGTATTCACCCATACTACATCCTGCATATGGTGCTAAATATTGAAGTGGAGCACTTTCTGATGCTGTTCCTGCAACAACTATTGAATAATCTAAAGCTCCCATTTCTTCTAATGTATTAACTATATGTGCAACCGTTGATTGCTTTTGTCCAATAGCTACATATACACATATAACATCTTTACCTTTTTGATTTAATATAGTATCTATAGCAATAGCTGTTTTACCAGTTTGTCTATCACCTATAATAAGTTCTCTTTGACCTTTTCCTATTGGAACCATTGCATCTATTGCTTTAATCCCTGTTTGTAAAGGTTCATTAACTGAAGATCTATCAATTATACTTGGTGCTGGTACCTCTATGGGTCTGCTGCCTGAATAATTAATAGGTCCCTTTCCATCAATTTCTTCACCAAGAGAGTTTACAACTCTACCTAAAAGTCCTTCACCTACTGGAACTTCAACTATTCTATTAGTTCTTTTAACTATATCGCCTTCTTTTATTCCTTCTTCAGAACCTAATAAAACACATCCAACATTATCTTGCTCTAAATTTAAAGCCATTCCAAATACGCCATTTGGAAATTCTAAAAGCTCACCTTGCATACAATCATCTAATCCATATACTCTAGCAATACCATCACCAATTTGAATTATTGTTCCTGAATCTGAAGTTTGGATTTGATTTTCATATCTTTGTATTTCTTTTTTAATGATAGATGTTATTTCTTCTGGTTTTATATTCATGCAATCACCTCTATTCTGTAGCAAGCATTAGCTTTTCTAAATCGTCTAATCTTGTCTTTACAGTCCCATCTATAACGTCATTTCCTATTCTTACATAAATTCCGCCTAGAATTTTTGGATCTATTTCTTTTTTTAATATAACTTCTTTATTATACTTCTTTTCAAGCTTTTCCACTAAAGAATTGTACTCATTTTCCTCTAATGGTACAGTAGTTTTTACAATTCCTTGTAATACATTTAGCTTTTCTAAATGGATTTTCTCCATTTCTTTTAATTTTTCTTTTAAGAATAAAATTCTATCCTTTTCTATTAATATTAATAAAAATGATAAAAGCTCTTCATCTATTTTACCTTTAAATATATTAATAAAAGTCTTTTTCTTTTGTTTTGTACCTATTTGTGGATGTTTTATTACTTCAAAGAAATCTTTATTACTTTCAATTAGTTCACAAATTTCTCTTAAGTCACCTAGGTACTCATCAACTTTTCCTTTTTGTTCTGCCACTTCATATAGTGCCAGTGCATATCTTCGGTCTAAATATTCATACATATTTAATTACCCACCTCAGAAATAAATTCATCAATTAATTGTCTATTTTTTTCTTCATCAATATTTTTTTCTATTACTTTTCTAGAAAGGTCTAAAGCTAAATCTATAGCTTCTTTCTTTAATGCATATTCTGCTTTTTCTTTTTCTCTTTCTATCTCTACTTTTGCTCTTTCTATAATTAAATTTGCTTCTGATTTTGCCTCTTCAACAATTTCATCATATATTTTTTCAGCTTTTTTCTTATGTCTTTCTGTAATAGCTTTACCTTCTTCTCTAGCTCTTTGTAACTCTCTTTCATTATTAATAGCTAAAGTTCTTGCTTTTTCAAGCTCTTCGTCTGCACTATCTAACTTATAAGATATTTCATTTTCTCTAGCTTCAACTATTAATTTAACTTTTTCGAAGAAGAAATATTTTAATCCAAAGAATAGAATTAAAAAGTTTACTATTGTGGCTAATATAATACCTAGATTAAATTCCATTACTTATTCTACCTCCTTCTGGAGTCATTAAAATATTATGCTACTCCAACAAATATTAATAAAATTGATACTAGTAATCCATAAATAGCAGTTGCTTCAGCAAACGCAGAACCTATAACTAATGTTGTAGTAATTTTTCCTGTTGCTTCTGGATTTCTTGCAACACCTTCAACAGCTTTTCCTGTAGCATTTCCTATACCAATACCTGCTCCTAAACCTACTAATACTGCAATTGCTGCTCCTAATGCTCTCATTCCTAAATCATTCATTTTAAATTTCCTCCTCTTAATTATGTTCAGATACTATTTTAATATTTATCATTGTTAACATTACAAAAATTACTGCTTGAATACCACCATCAAATATATCGAAATATAAATGTAATGGAATAGGTATAACAAGCTGTGCAAACCATGCTATTTTCTCTAAACTTTCATAAACAAGTTCAACTATAAAAGTAGCTGCTAGCATATTACCAAAAAGTCTTAACGACAATGATATTGGTAACATTACCCTTTCTAATATTGTAATAGGTAATATAAAAGATACTGGCTCTAAATAGCCTTTAAAATAACCTCCAATACCATTCTTTTTAATGGCATATCCTTGTACCATTACAAATGACATTAAGCCTAATGTTAATGTAACACTAAAATTCTTTGTTGGTGGAGATATTCCTACTAATCCAGTTAAATTCATTACTAGAACAAATATTCCTAGTGTTCCTACAAAAGGAACTATCCCTATAAAGCTTTCTCCAACATTACTTACTACTGCATTATTTAGCATATTATAAATCCATTCAACAATAGTTTGCTTCTTAGTTGGTCTTATCTGCATATTTCGTGTAGACCACCATGCTAATACTAAAATTAACAATACAATCACTAATTGAACTATTGCTTCTGGCTTTATATCAATTGCTATTTTACCTAAGTAAAAAGAAAATATAGCTTCTGATTGTTCCATCTATTCACTTCCCTTCTGCACTTTTATAGTAGTTATTACTAGCATTATATATTGTATAATAAATCCTATTAGAAAAGCTAATAAATAGCTTATCTTTTTAGAAAAAACTACCGCTATAGCAACTATGCTTACTATCCTTATTAAATAACTTAAGGAAAATAAAATTGATTTGTTTTTTTTAGGTTTCCTTAAAAATTTATTGGTAATGAATGCTGAAACAATAAAGTTTACCATTGAAACAATTGTTCCAACTAATAATATAGCTCCACTTTTATATTGCCCTAAAAATACTAATATTAAAAATAAAACAATCCCACTTATTAAATCATTTTTTGCTACAGATTTGACTATTTTATTTAAGTCTTCAGTCATTTTTATCTCCTAGTAAATAACTTATTTGGGATATAGTGATTTTTCTTATTCCTATATAAAAACTAACTATTCCTTATAGTTTTATATGTATAAAAAAGCTCTTATATAGGAATACTATTAATTTATTAGTATCTTGATATCCCGGTAACAGTAGCAATTATATACCTACTTTGAAATTAATAAAAACCTAGTTTTTACTTATTTTTTACAGTTTATCGCTAAAATCGCCTATTATTAGATAATACTTCACTAATGCTCACGCAAAATCTCTTTTTTGCCTATTTTAATTTTTTTTTACATACAATTATTATTTCTTGCATTTATTTGAATTTTCTTAAAATTCTTATTTTTTTATTTTTTTCTTTTGATAACGTTTTATAATTGTATTATGTTATTTTTTTTTAATAATATTATTATTTTAAAATTTTTCGTGTTTTTTTTTATCATTTTTAAACTTGCATTCTACTATATTATATGATTTTTTTATTGTATTTGAATAATTGAAATACAATTTATTCATTATTTTTTTCAAATTTGTTATTGTTTATTCAAATACCTATCATTAAATTTATTTATAATATACTAAATAGCAAAAGGAGCCTCTGAAAAGCTCCCTTTTTCACTTACTTTTATTACTTTGCTAAAGAAAAAACTAAACTCTCTCAACTACTAAGGCAGTTCCCATTCCTCCACCTATACATAAAGTAGCTAATCCCTTTTTAGCATCTCTCTTTTCCATTTCATGAAGCAATGTAACTAATATTCTAGCTCCTGAAGCCCCTACTGGATGTCCAAGTGCAATAGCGCCACCATTTACATTAACTTTTTCCATATCAAAGTTTAAGTCCTTAGCTACAGCTAAACTTTGAGCGGCAAATGCTTCATTTGCTTCTATTAAATCCATATCTTCAACAGTTAATCCTGCTACTTCTAATGCTTTTTTTGTTGCATGGAATGGACCATATCCCATAATAGCAGGATCTAATCCTTTACTTCCATAAGAAACTATTTTAACCATTGGTTTTATCCCTAATTCTTGAGCTTTTTCAGCACTCATAACTACAAATGCAGCAGCTCCATCATTAATTCCTGATGCATTAGCAGCTGTTACAGTTCCATCTTTAATAAATGACGGTCTTAATTTAGCCATCTTTTCAATTGTTGATCCAAACCTTGGGAATTCATCTTGATCAAATACTTTAGGTTCCCCTTTTCTTTGAGGAATAACAACTGGTACTATTTCATCTACAAATTTACCTTCTTTAATTGCCTTTTCAGCTTTTAATTGAGAATTTAATGCAAATTCATCTTGCATTTCTCTTGTTAAGCCCCATTCTTTTGCTATGTTCTCAGCTGTAACTCCCATATGATAATCATTAAATGCATCCCATAAAGCATCTTTAATCATTGTATCAACCATTTTTCCATCGCCCATTCTTTGACCCCATCTAGCACCCGGCATGGCATATGGCGCTAATGACATATTTTCCATACCTCCTGCAATAACTACATCACAATCACCAGCTTTTATCATTTGAGCAGCTAAAGCAACACATCTTAAACCTGATCCACAAACTTTATTTATTGTCATTGCAGGAACACCTACTGGTAATCCAGCTTTTACAGCTGCTTGTCTAGCTACATTTTGTCCTTGTCCTGCTTGAATAACATTTCCCATAACTACTTCTTCTACTAATTCTGGCTTAATTCCAGCTCTATTTACAGCTTCTTTAATTACTATTGATCCTAGTTCTGCTGCTGGAATATCTTTTAATGATCCTCCAAATGAACCAATTGCAGTTCTTACTGCACTAACTATTACTACTTCTCTCATAAAAACTTCCTCCCATTACTATACCCATAAAATCATAATAGTGTTAATTGTTAAACAATTAACACTATTATTATACCACTTTATTTTTTCCATTATCAACTAATTTTAAAAATATTTTACCTTATATTATTTTTTTACCTTATATTCTATTTATTTTTATTATATCCAATAAAATATTGTATGTATATTTATATTAAATAAATTAACCCTTAAATAATTACAGTTATATTTTTTATGTTGGTATTATTTTATTAAAATCTCTATTACTAAATATCATTAATATCAAATGATAACTCTATTTTTCCATGGGTTGCTTCTAATTGACTTAACTTTACTCCTGCACATTTAAACATAAGTTTTGATGCCTTTACTGAATCTGTATTTGCATATTTATCACTCAAATATATAACTTCACTTATTCCTGATTGTATTATTGCTTTTGCACATTCATTACAAGGGAAAAGTGCAACATATATTCTACATCCTGATAAATCTTTTCCTTTTGCATTTAAAATTGCATTTAATTCAGCATGAACTACAAAAGGATATTTTGTATTTAAAGCTTCTCCTTCTTTATCCCATGGAAACTCATCATCTGAACAGCCTTTTGGAAGTCCATTATATCCTATACTTTCAATTATATTGTTTTTATTTACTATACAAGCACCGACCTGTGTATTTGGATCCTTACTTCTCTTTCCTGATAATAATGCAACAGACATAAAATAATCATCCCATGATAAATAACCTTCTCTTTTCCCCATAGTATTTATCCTCCTATTTCTTTTATCAAATTAATTTGAACTTACCATTATCTCAATTGTTTTATTATATAACTTATTAATTTAATAAAAAGCGAAGACTGCTGTCTTCGCTTTTTATTACTTAGTTCCAAAAAGTCTATCTCCAGCATCTCCAAGACCTGGTACAATATATCCCTTTTCATTTAATTTTTCATCAATAGCTGCAACATAAATATCAACATCTGAATGTTGCTCTTGAACTAACTTAATTCCTTCTGGAGAAGAAATTAAACACATTAATCTTATTTTCTTAGCTCCTCTTTGTTTTAATAAAGTTATAGCATCAGCTGCAGATCCTCCTGTTGCTAACATTGGATCAACTACAATTACATCTCTTTCAGCTATATCTTGTGGAAGCTTACAGAAATACTCTACTGGTTGAAGAGTTTCTTCATCTCTATATAAACCTATATGTCCAACTTTTGCTGCTGGAATTAAGTTTAATATTCCATCTACCATTCCAAGGCCAGCTCTTAATATTGGAACTATCGCCATCTTCTTTCCTGCTAACATTTGGCACTTAGTTTTGCATATTGGAGTTTCTACTTCAACTTCTTCAGTCTCTAAATCTCTAGTAACTTCATATGCCATTAACATAGATACTTCTTCAACTAACTCTCTAAAGTATTTTGATCCTGTATCCTTACTTCTTATGTATGCTAATTTATGTGATATTAAAGGATGTTTCATTTCTGTTACTTTACTCATTTTCTTATTCCTCCTAAGTAAATTTTATTATTTAGAATATTTTTTTTCAATTTCAGTGATTTTATTAATTCTTCTTGCATGTCTATCGCCTTCAAATTCAGCGCCTAAAAATTCTTTAACTATGTCTATTGCTAATCCCTTACCAACAACTCTTTCTCCCATAGTTAATATATTAGCATCATTATGTTCTCTAGTTGCATGTGCACTAAATGTATCTGAACAAAGTGCTGCTCTTACTCCTGGAACCTTATTTGCCGCAATTCCTATTCCTATTCCTGTACCACAAATTAATATACCAAAATCAAACTCTTTAGCTACTACAGCCTCAGCAACTGGTAATGCTATATCAGCATAATCACATGATTCTTCAGTATATGTTCCAAAATCCTTAAACTCAATATTTTGAGTTTCTAGATATTTGGCTATTTCTTCTTTTAAGTTTAATCCACCATGGTCACAACCTAACGCAATCTTCATAAAAACCAACCTTTCTGTTATTTAATATATAACAATTATATCTTTATTTTATAAAAAAAGAAGAATAGGTTCCCCCATCCTCCTTATTTATACATCTATAATATCATATCCAGCAGCTTTACTTAATCTATTCATTATTGCAACACCAACACCTTTTTCTTCAAATCCCTGACATAAAATATATTGTACACCTAGGTCATCACATTTTCGTAAGGCTTCAAAAAGATGTTTGGCAATTTGACTTAAATCTTTCTCACTACCTAAGGATATCACACTACCTTTATCAAATTTATTTAAGTTTTCATCTGTAGTTAGTATAGCTACATCATTATTTTTTTCTATATAATTTTCTAACATTTCTTTAATAATTTCAATAGTTTTTTCATTTTTGCCCCTAATTATTTTTAAATGTGCTTTTGGAGCATAATGTCTATACTTCATTCCAGGTGCCTTTGGTTTTAAATCAGCAGTTGGTTTTGATTTTAACGCTTTATCTATATCAATATTAGAATCTATTTCCCTAAGCATTTCTAAAGTTATTCCACCTGGTCTTAATACCATTGGAGGATTAACTGTGCAATCAATAATAGTAGATTCAACTCCAATATCACTACTTTCTCCACCAATTATATAATCAACTCGACCATTTAAATCTTCCACACATCTTTCCACTTCAGTTGGACTTGGCCTCCCTGATATATTAGCTGATGGTGCAGCAATTGGTCTTTCTGAAAGTTCTATAAGCTTAAGTGCTATTTCTGAATTAGGCATTCTTATACCAATGGTATTAAGATTTGCACTTGTCACATTAGGTATAATATCTTTTTTTTCTAAAATTATAGTTAATGGACCTGGCCAAAATTTATTAATTAACTCTTGAGCTATAGGAGGAACTTCTTTTACTAAACTAGAAATATCATTTGAACTAACATGAACAATTAATGGATTATCTTGTGGTCTCCCCTTAGCAATAAATATCTTTTTTACAGACTCTTCATTTAATGCATTTGCGCCTAAACCATATACTGTTTCTGTAGGAAAAGCTACTGTTCCACCAGCTCTTATAACTTCTGCAGCTTCCTCTATAAATTTAATATCTTTTTTAATATCTTTAATTATGGCAACCTTAGTTTCCATAAGGAATTACCTTCTTTCTTTAAATTTCTTTTTGACTTCTTGCTATTTTTATACTATCTATAGCTGATGCCGTATATATAGCATTAACACAGTTTCTATATATATTATCTAAAAGTATATATTTTTTTAATTCTCCATACTTAATAACCTTAAAATAAAAAGCTACATCCTGATTTATTCTTTTTATCCGTCTATACTCAACTGCTGCCTCTTCATATTTTTTCATAAACTCTTTATTTATTAGCTTCATCTTTTGATTTTTAACTTTTCCTCTAGTAACAATTATAATTTCCATATCTTCATTATTTTTATTAGTATGTACAATAGCTATTCTATCACATTGAATATATGTATAAGATGAAAATAACCCATCTCTAAACTTTAATTTATTATTAGCACAAATAAAGTTCAATGTACAGTCATTAACTTTTCTTATAATTGCTATAAAAATAAGAATTTCTATTAATAATAGAAATGCTAATATAGTAAAAGTCCTAATATATGCTAAGTAAGTTATAATGGGAAGGAATATTGCTAAAAAAAACATAAAAATAATAAATAACTTATTATACCACTTTTGTTTCTTTAATGCTTTTTCAATCTTCATATTATCCCCTATTTTAAAAGCCTTACATTAAATAATGCAAGGCTTCTAAACGCATTATATTGAATCAGTATTACCCATTGCTTGCATTTTTTCTGCTTGGTCTGCAGTAATTAACGCATTTATAACTTCTTCAATATCTCCATTCATAAAAGTATCTAATTTATATAATGTTAATCCAATTCTATGATCAGTAACTCTTCCTTGAGGATAGTTATAAGTTCTTATTCTTTCACTTCTATCCCCTGTACCAACTTGGCTCTTTCTATCTTCTGCAATTCCTGCAAGTCTTTCAGCTTCTGCAACTTCATAAAGTCTAGCTCTTAATACTTTCATAGCTTTTTCTTTATTCTTAAGTTGTGATTTCTCATCTTGGCATGCAACAACTGTACCTGTAGGTATATGTGTTATTCTAACTGCTGAGTCTGTTGTATTAACGCATTGTCCTCCATTACCTGAAGATCTGTAAACATCAATTCTTAAATCTTTATCATTGATTTCTATTTCAACATCATCAACTTCTGGTAAAACCGCAACTGTAGCTGTAGAAGTATGAATTCTACCTGAACTTTCTGTATCTGGTACTCTTTGTACTCTATGTACACCACTTTCATACTTAAGCTTTGAATAAGCTCCATTACCTTTAATCATAAATACAACTTCTTTAAATCCACCAAGGTCATTTTCATTTGAACTCATCATTTCAACTGACCATCTTTGAGATTCTGCATATCTTGTATACATTCTGAAAAGATTTGCTGCAAATAATGCTGCTTCATCTCCTCCAGCTCCACCTCTGATTTCAACAAATACGTTTTTATCATCGTTAGGATCTTTTGGTAATAATAAAATTTGAATTTTATTTTCTAATTCTTCTTCTTGTTCTTTAAGGCTTGAAATTTCTTCAGCTAACATTTCTTTCATTTCTTTATCTGTTTCTTCTTCTAACATTTCCTTGTTAGCTTCTAAGTCTTCAACTACCTTTTTATATTCTCTATATGCTGTTACTATTATTTCTAAGTCAGCATGTTCCTTACATAACTTTCTCCACTCTTTTTGGTTAGCCATTATTGAAGGATCTGATATTTTAACTGATAGTTCTTCGTATTTATTTTCCGTAAATGCTAATTTATCTAATAACATAGTATCACTCCGTACTGTATTTTTTCATATTGAAATATTATAACATAATAATCATGATTTTATCAAGTTCTAACAAGCACATAATAATTTTCTAAAGCTCACCTATAACTACTCTATCATGCCCTGCTAAATCCTTAACTATTCTTACATTTTTATATCCTTTTTCACTCATTAAATCACTAACCTCTTTACCTTGGTCATGACCTATTTCAAAGGCTAATATTCCATTCTCATTTAATATTTTATCACTATCATCAACAATTTTTTTATAGAAATATAACCCATCTTCTCCACCACTTAAAGCTGTATGAGGTTCATACTTTTTAACATCATCCATTAATGTCTCTATAATTTCTTCCTTTATATATGGTGGATTAGAAACTAATATATCATATTTATTTTGTTGATTTATAGGTTCTTCTAGTAAATCACTTTTTATAAATGTTGCTCTAGAGTTTAAATTATGCTTTTTTATATTCCTCTTAGTTACTTTTTCCGGAATATCATAATAATCAATTAAATCTACCTTAGTGTTCTCTCTTAAATAAGCAACAGATATACCTATGGCACCACTTCCACAACATAAATCACAAACTGTGTACTCTCTATCATCCTTAATAATATTAAGAATTTCTTCTACTAATATTTCAGTATCGCCTCTTGGAATAAGTACACCTTCTTGAACATAAAAATCTAATCCCATAAATTCAGCACTCTTTAATATATACTTAATAGGCATTTTTTCTTTTCTTTTCTTTATTAATCTATAAAATTCTCTTTCTTTGAATTTGCTAACTTCCTCTTCCTTGTTAGTAATTAAATAAAGTTTATCTTTTCCAAGAACTTTTCCTAATAATAATTGAGTATCTAATATATAAGTTTCTATATCGGCTTCTTTTAATATCTTGTTCCCATCTATTAATAATTCCCCAATTGTCTTCTTATATTCAATTCCTTCTGCTACCATTAAAGATTTTATAGCAACTTCTAATTGAGAATCATCAGGCTCCTTAGTAGTAAGCTCTTGTAATTTTAAACCTGGATATGCAATAATCTTTCCCAATTTACTTTCAGTCCTTCCAAGCCATTTTATTAATTCATAAGTAATTCCAGCCACTATAGGCATTAATACTATTCTCAGTATAAATCTTTGCCAGAATCCACCCCATCCAGTTAAACTAAATAAAACAATACTAACTATCATAGTTAAAAATAAAAAATTTGTCCCACATCTTGGATGTAACCTTCCAAACTTTCTTACATTTTCAACAGTTAGTTTTTCTTCAGCTTCATAACAAAATATAGTTTTATGTTCTGCTCCATGATATTGAAATACCCTATATATATCATCTAGCTTACTTATCAAATACATATAAGTTATTAAAATAGATATTCTTATTGCTGATTCAATTAAATTTAATATTATAGAAGATAATCCCATATTTTTAAATATTGACGCTACTGCAGTAGGTATACCAAGAAACAATCCAGCAGCAATTAAAAGAGAAATCATCATAGTTATTGTAATAATCAAATCATTTGCACCTTTATCTCCTAATTTACTTTTAAGCCAAAGATCAAATTTTGATTCCTCTTCATCTTCTTCAAAAAAACTTGCAGAATAATTTAATGTATTAATACCAACTATTAATGAATCTATTAATATAGCCGCTCCTCTAATTATAGGGATATTTAAAATTCTATATCTTTTTGTTATTGGCTTTGTTTTCTTAACTTTAACTTCTATTTTTCCATTTGGAGTTCTTACCGCAGTTGCTAATCCTTTAGAACCACGCATCATAACTCCTTCAATTATAGCCTGACCCCCAACATCACATTTTCTCATATCATCACTCTTTCATTTTATTTTTCATTTTTAAACTTAAAGTAACAATGTCCACATAAAGATTCATATTCAACATTGTCTACATTATCTATAGCAACTTGCTCACCCTCAAAAACAAATTTTCCATTTATTCTTCTACCATTTAAAACTGCTTTTCTTCCACATTTACATATAGTTTTTAACTCCTCTATGCTATGTGCCAATAATAGTAACCTTGTACTTCCTTCAAAGCCTTGCATTTTAAAATCTGTTCTAAGTCCATAGCAAATAACTGGTATATCTAGACAAACTGCAATTTCAAAAAGTTCATCTATTTGATGAGATTTTAAAAATTGTACTTCATCTACTAATATACAATCTATTTTATACTCATTTTCTTCCCATCTTTTAATCTCTTCATATATATTTTGTTCGTCATTAATTAATAAATCAACTTTGCGCTCAACACCTAATCTAGATACTAGCTTATCTCCACCTTTTTTATCAGTTGATGGTTTAATTAATACAACCCTCATTCCACGTTCTTCATAATTATGTGCTACCTGCATAAGGTTTGTAGATTTTCCTGAATTCATGGCACCATATCTAAAATATAATTTACTCATACCGTCTCTCCTTCTCATATTTGTCTATTTCGATTATATCATTTTAATATATACTTAAAAAGATGTTTTTATTTCCTACTTATATTGACTGCTTTTCCCCCTTATGTTATAATTCATTAGGTCATTGAATTAATTCAATGAATGTATTTTGAAAGAGGTGAATCAAATGAAACAAGGCATACATCCAGAATACCATCACGATGCTGTGGTTAAGTGCGCATGTGGAAACACTTTCACAACTGGTTCAGTTAAAGAAGAGTTAAAAGTTGATATATGTGCTAAATGCCACCCATTCTTCACTGGTAAGCAAAAAATCGTTGATATCGGCGGTAGAGTTGACAAGTTCAATAAGAAGTTCGGTCTTAACAAATAAGATTAAATTAGAATTTATGAGAAAGAATTATGTTCTTTCTCATTTTTTCTTTTAATAAAAAAATTAATAAAAGAGGCTTTTTTATTTAATAGATATCAGTAATACAAACTTTTAAACTATATAGTTTGTATTTATCTCTTTTAAAAATAAGCCTCTTTCATATATACTACTAACTATTTTTTAAATATATCATTCTTAGGAAAAACTTGAATAAATTCTTTGTTATTTTTTGTTTTAGATAACATATTTATTAGATTTTCTGTAACATTTTCAATATTACCATCTCTATACATAACTTTTCTAATAGCAAATGCTACTTCTTTCTCTTCATCTGATAATAATAAATCCTCTTTTCTAGTTCCAGACTTATAAATATCAATTGCAGGGAATATTCTTCTTTCTTGAAGTCTTCTATCTAAGTGAACTTCCATATTACCAGTTCCCTTAAACTCTTCAAATATCATATCATCCATTCTTGATCCTGTCTCAACTAGTGCTGTAGCAAGAATAGTTAAACTTCCGCCTTCTTCTATATTTCTTGCTGCTCCAAAGAACTTTTTAGGCATTATTAATGCACCTGGATCTAATCCTCCTGATAATGTTCTACCTGTTGGATTTATTGTTAAATTATAAGCTCTAGATAACCTAGTTATACTGTCTAATAATATAACAACATCCTTCCCTTGCTCTACCATTCTTTTGGCTCTCTCTAACACCATTTGAGCTACCTTTGCATGGTTTTGTGGTTCCTCATCAAATGTTGAGTAAATAACATCTCCATTTATAGATCTTTTCATATCAGTAA
>JAUMTV010000030.1:0-4649 GCA_030531025.1 Turicibacter sp. | reverse complement strand
TCATCAAATGTTGAGTAAATAACATCTCCATTTATAGATCTTTTCATATCAGTAACTTCTTCAGGTCTTTCATCTATTAATAAGACTATAAGCTTAATATCAGGATGGTTCTTACTAATATTTTGTGCAACCTTTTTTAATAAAGTAGTTTTACCAGCTTTTGGTGGAGCAACAATGATTCCTCTTTGTCCTTTTCCTATTGGAGAAATAATATCCATTAATCTAGAAGACAAATCTTTCTCATTATTAGTTTCTAAATGTAATCTTTCATTAGGATATATAGGAGTTAATGTTTCAAAATTCTTTCTTCCTATAGCCTTTTCAGGATTATCACCATTTACTTTTTCTACAAATAATAAAGCCTTAAATTTTTCTCCCTCTTTAGCTTCTCTTACTTTCCCTTGAACTTCATCACCTGTTCTTAAGTTAAATCTTCTTATTTGTGATGGAGATACATATATATCATTTTCTCCAGTTAAGTAATTATTACACCTTAAGAATCCAAAGTTATTATTTTCTTGAACTTCTAGTACACCTTTAGAAGAACCAGATTCATTTATCATAACTTTTAGTCTCTCTTTCTTCTCTTCTCTTTGTTCATCTGTAATAGAGTAATTTTCTCTATTTTCATAATTATTTGAAAAAGTATTATTAAAATTTTCTTGTTCCTTTACTTTAGGAGCTATTCTTTCTGTTAAAATCACTCCATTTTTTTCTATAGTATTCGGAGTAACCTTTACTAATTCATCAATTATTTCGCTTTTCTTTAATTTACTTATGTTTTTTATTCCAAGCTCTTTAGCCTTATTTTTTAAATCAACTAAAGTCATCTCAGCATATGCCTCTCTTGTCAAATTGACACCTCCAATAGTTTTGTTTAATTCGGGATAATAATAGATTAAACCTAAGGTTTGATATATTTGAAATGAAATACAATCTTATTAAAATAAAATATACAATATAGCTATAATTAATATAATGCATATTTAAGTTTATATATAATTATGAACTAATAAACTTTAAAATTCAATAGAAAGTTATATTATAAGCTTATCCACTTTAAATAATTTTATAACATTAAAAAGAAAAGTGAAGAATATCTTCACTTTCCTTTTACTTTTCTTCTATTGCAGCTTTTACAAAAGCTTTAAATAATGGATGTGGATTATTGGGTCTAGATTTTAATTCTGGATGGAATTGTGCTGCTACAAACCATGGATGATCTTCAACTTCTACTATTTCAACTAATCTACCATCTGGACTTGTACCTGTTATTTTCATTCCAGCCTCAATTATTTGTTTTCTATATTCATTATTAAACTCATATCTATGTCTATGTCTCTCATATATTAATTCATCTTCATAACATTCATAAGCTTTTGATGTTTTATCTAATTTACATGGATATAACCCTAATCTCATTGTACCACCTAAATCTTCAACATCCTTTTGCTCTGGCATAAGATCTATTACAGGATATTCTGTTTCTGGATTAATCTCAGAGCTATTAGCATCCTTATAATCTAATACACTTCTTGCAAATTCAATTACTGCTGTTTGCATTCCTAAACATATTCCTAAGAAAGGTATCTTGTTTTCTCTTGCATATTTAATAGCTTCAATCTTACCTTCTACCCCTCTATCTCCAAATCCACCTGGAACTAGGATTCCATCAACATCACCTAATAGTTCACTAGAATTATTTTCTGTAACATCTACTGCATTTACCCATTTAATTTCTACATTAGTTCCATTAGCTAGTCCGCCATGATTTAATGCCTCTACTACAGATATGTAAGCATCATGTAACTCAACGTACTTTCCTACTAGTGCAATTTTAACATTACCTTCTAAATTCTTTAATCTAGAAACCATGTCAATCCACTCTGTATTATCTATATCCCTGCATCCTAATTCTAATTTTTCAACTACTAATCTATCTAAACCTTCCTTGTGAAGCATTAATGGAACTTCATATAAATGATCTGCATCTAAATTTTGTATTACACACTTACCTTCTATATTACAGAATAATCCTATTTTAGATTTTAAATCATCTGATATTTCTTTTTCCGATCTACAAACTATAATATCTGGTTGAATCCCAATACTTCTTAATTCCTTAACAGAATGTTGAGTTGGTTTAGTTTTTAATTCACCTGATTTTCCTAAGAAAGGTACTAACGTAACATGTATAAAGCATACATTTTCTCTACCAACATCATATTTTATTTGTCTTATAGCTTCAAGGAATGGTAATGATTCAATATCTCCAACCGTTCCCCCTATTTCAGTTATTACAACATCTACATCAGTCTCTTTCGCTACTCTATAAACTCTTTTCTTTATAGCATTAGTAATATGTGGTATAACTTGAACAGTTCCTCCAAGGTATTCTCCTCTTCTTTCCTTAGATATAACTGACCAATAAACTTTCCCTGAAGTAATATTGCTATTTTTAGTTAAATTTTCATCTATAAATCTTTCATAATGTCCTAGATCTAGATCTGTTTCCGCTCCATCATCAGTTACAAAAACTTCACCATGTTGATAAGGACTCATTGTTCCTGGATCTACATTTAAGTATGGATCAAATTTTTGTATAGATACTTTTAATCCTCTATTTTTTAATAATCTCCCTAATGAAGCTGCTGTTATTCCTTTTCCTAATCCTGATACAACTCCACCCGTTACAAAAACATATTTAGTACTCATGCTTACCCCCAATATATCTAAAATTTAATTTAAATTTTCTATTGACTATTGATTTTTATAGTAGTATAATTTAAATTACCTCTCTTGTTGTCAAAACAAGAGTAATCATAGATATTATAGTATCACATTAGTTAGAATTAGGCTAGTGTTTTTTATGCATTTTAAAAATTTTCTTTTATTTTATCTTCTAATTCAAAATATTCATCTCTAAATTTTTTATTTATTAATATTTTTTCCTCGGCTTTTTTCATTTTATAACCCAACATTCTATTATTTGAAATTCCTAAACTTTGTTGAATAACTTCTAAATTCAAACATTTAAATTTTCTCATAAGTAAAAGTGTTAAATACAGATTATCTTTCTTTTTAAGTCTCTTTTTAAATTCTTCATAACTCATGCCATAATAACTGCTTAAAATGAATATTATAATTTCATACTTATTTATATTATCCACGCCCCTTTATAGCTCTTTTCTTTAATTATTTCCTATGTGACTTTTTTTATTCAAAAAAATACTTCTATGAATAAATAATTTCATAGAAGCCTAAAATTTAATTTACTTTAATTTTTATATTTAATTCAGTAGTTATTCCTTCTTGACCTTCAAGTCCTAAAATATACTTAGAGTAAATTTCCCCACCATTTTCATTAACATTTATATTTAACTTTTCAGTATCAACATTTAAATTTAATACTCCATATGGTGTATTATATAAAGAAACAGCCATTGCCCCTTCTTTAAATTCCATATTTGTATTAGTTGATCCTACTCTCTCTAATACCATGATATTATCTTGTATGTTTAAAGTAGTAGTTGTTCCTTCCATTCCTGATATTTCTGATTCTTCATATATTGCTTTAAATCCATTCTCCTCAATTATAAACCTACCAGGAGTTACTACTTCAATTGCATCATTAGGATCTAAATTTGATGAACTTTTTACAGATATAATTGCTCTCTTCTCCATTTTATCCCCCTACTTTATAGAAATCATATATTTTTCTAATTCTTTATCACTTATAGGCTCTACAACTATAATATTTTCTAACTTTTGTCCATATATGCCGTATTTAACCTTTAACTCTGTTTTTTCTCTTCCTTTACTATATCTTGCAGCTATTCTAGCAGCTAAATGTATATCTCTTTCTGTTCCACTTCCTTCTAGTAATACAAGCGCTCCAGAAAAATCAGTTGTATGAAAAGAATAATATTCATTATGTATAAATGATTTAATTGCTTCTCCCTCTTCTTGAGTTCTTGCAACTATTATTTTATTGTTGTCATCTGTTCTAAAATGTCTTCCATATCTTAAAAGACTTAATTCATTTTCTTCAACTTCCTCTTTAAAGTTTAAAAGATCTTTTAATCTTAATGCATAATTTGGTTCTGTTAATTTACATCCACCTGCTGGTGATGGGTATTCTGTAATTCCCCATTTTGCAGCTAACTCCATTTGTGGTTTTCTACTTCTTCCAGTAATATTTAATAACTTTTCTCTATCAACTAATCCACTTAGCTCCATTTCTGTAGGATCCATATTCTTAGCACATAAAGGTCTTAAAATTTTATTAGCAAATCCAGATTCTTTTTTTACAATATTTAAAGCTTGTCTGTTTTGAGACATAGGTCGTTGATTTAACACTTCACCTGTAATAATAAAATCTGCATTATGCTCCTCTAATAATTTTCCTGCATAATTCATCATCATAGCATGACAATCTATACATGGATTCATATTTTTACCTCTACCATGCTTAGGATTTTTAACTAACTCTAAATGTTCTGGTGAAAAATCTACTACTAATAATGGTATATCTATTTGCTTGGCCATCTTTATTGCACTTTCTTCACTAAAGAAGTATGATCTAAAACAAATTCCTAATACCTCTATACCTTGTTCCTTTATTAATTTTGCTGCTAAAATACTATCTA
>JAUMTV010000029.1:20874-27461 GCA_030531025.1 Turicibacter sp. | reverse complement strand
CTTCCAAATTAATATTTCATTTTTTCTTTTTTCACGTAACTACTTATAACATTGAACCTTATAGTTAATCGTTTCTGCTACATATATGACAAATAATTAACTTTTAAGGTGGTATTGCAGTTCATCAAGTGGAAGAGAAAATATTAATGATATTACTGGAAGGAATATTGTAATTAAGTTTTAGAATTTAATCTTTCTTGGAGTAAAAACTGCGTTAAGAAGCTGAGGGAATGAAATGACTTTCGAAGCTTTAGCAGTTTTTACGGAAAGAAAGATATAAATTCTTAACGCAAATTACACAATTCCTGGAGGTTATATCATTAATTTTTCGGCTCCACGTGACGAACAATATTATTCTATTTTACGTATTTGGTGTAAAGGTTGACTAGTAGTTGAATATGGAATTCTTCGTCTAGAATAATTCTTTTAAGTACTGCATTTATATATTTATCATCAATTTGGGTTATAGTTTCTTTATATTGTTTAATAGCTGCTTTTTCATCTTGAATATCAATAGTAAGTATATTTTTAATTGATGATAAATCATAATCTACTAATTTGCTGGACCAATAATTTTTCTTTTTATTATTAATCCAATAACCAGGTTCTCCACCAAGTAAAATTATTATTTTGCCAAGTATTTCCAAATGATGCATTTCAACAATAGATATACCGCATAGAGTGTCAGATATTTCTTTATTAGTATAAGTTAATGCAATTTGATGATAGCTATATTGTGCTATAGCACCAAATTCAGAAATAGCACTAGAGTAATTAAGTAGGATTAAGTCAATATATTTTGAGTTTTTTTCTTTTACTTTAATTTCTGGATATGGAAGATCAATTGAATACATTTATATGCTCCTTAAATTAATTATAGTGTATCAGTGTATTTTATGAATAAATATATATAAGTGTTAAAAAATAATAAAAACTCTAAAGTAGATTAAATCTACTTTAGAGTTTTTATTAAGACATTAATCTAGAAATTACCCTAGATATTCTTTGTGAGTTAAATATAATGAAATTATTTTTAACAATCCTATCTTCATTTATGAAGCCTTCATAAAAAAGAGTTTTATTTTCTATTTCTAGTAAATCCATGGGTTTAATTACTTCAGGAAGCTTGTCAGTTTTATAAATACCACTATTAATTAACAACTCGGCTACAAACTGAGAACAGAAATAATAGTATTCTCTTTTATGAGGTTTATTAAAGTAAGCAGTTACTGTTCCAAGAACACTATATTTATACTCGTCTTTATTTTCAAAAAATTTATTAATTTCGTCTTGTAAAAAATTAAATTGCTCATCAGTAATATTAATTTTATATACTAAGCACCTACTATTAGGATACATAGCAAATACACCGTCATATAAATTTTCTTCAACAAGGCCAGCAGGTAAAACTTTGTTTGGAATTTTGCGGCCGAAGGAAAACATTTTAGTGAAGGAGCTATCAAGAGATAAAGAAACATGAGAGTATTCTTTTTGTGTAAAAAGAGCAATTATATTAGAAAACATAGTTCCAGTTCTAGATAAAACTAAGTATATCTCTTTATTATTCAAATTAAATCCCCACCTTATTATTTTATAGTCTCTATTGTACACTAAAAATATGTAACTGTTAATAAGTTTTTTACAAAATTCATACAAACTTTTATTAAATAACTTTATTTATGAATATTAGTATGCTATTATGTATGATAAAGTAATAAAAGAAAATTTCTGAAAAGAGAAAGGAGGATAATTTAAATGGAATTTAAATTTACTTTTGATGATAAAGAATATATTTTAAATGAAGATAATCTTGAGTATTTTGTCAATGATGAAGAGAATCCAATTAAAGATATAGATGAGAAAAGAATAATAGAGATATTACATAATAGTGATAATGTTGAATTTGCAAAAGCGTTTTTTGATTTTCCTTGTGAAAGTTGCAATGAGGGAGTTGCTGAGAAAAAGAAGTTTTTTGATTTCTTAGGTTTTAATTTTTATATATATACGAAAAATGAGGAGTATGTAATAAGTACTTTAGATAAAGAGTATGAAGGTTTATCCTTTAAAAGGTTAATGAAAAGTGGAAAAGTAAATGATAGTTATATTGTAATGATAAATGTTTGTAAGCATTGTGGAAGTTACTCTATAGAAATTGAAGAGTTTGAAGTTTAGTTAAAAAGGTTGAGATGTATTATAGTTTATGTATCTCAACCTTAAATTTTTATAATATTAAGTATTATAAGAGATTTACTTTATTTACACTAAAATCTTTATTGTTTTTTTGAATTATATATAGAAGTTTTGTAGAAAATAATATAGAAGGGAGCGTGTCTTAAAAATGAGTACTGATAAATTTAAAGATAAAAAGTATCAAAAGGGAGAAAGAAGACAAAAACTTCATCAAAATCAAGATAATATAGGAAATGATAAAAATCCTAGTGAATATAAAAGTTTTGATGGAGAACATCTTTAGGTAAATTTTTAGAAAATAGTATATAAGTCTATATGAAAAAGGCTTAACTTGAGGGTTAAGCTTTTTTTTGATATCATAAAAAATGATAAAATTTTTTTATGGAGGGTATTTATGAAGAAAGTTTTTAAAAAAGGCGTAATTTTAGTAGGGATAAGTACTATGTTAATCGCTTTAGCAGGATGCACAAATAAGAATATTTCAAGTCAAGATACTGATGAAGAAAATGAAACAACAGTTGAATCAACAGGAGAGTTACCAGTAGCAACAATTAAAGTTAAAGATTTTGGAACAATAAAAGCAGAATTATATCCAGATAAAGCACCTAATACAGTTAATAATTTTATATCATTAGCTAATTCTGGGTTTTATGATGGATTGATATTTCATAGAGTAATTAAAGGTTTTATGAATCAAGGTGGAGATCCAAATGGAGTTGGTACAGGAGGTCCAGGATACTCAATTAAAGGTGAGTTTAGTAATAATGGATATACAAAGAATGATTTAAAACATACAGCAGGTGTTTTATCAATGGCAAGAGCAAGTGATCCTGACTCAGCAGGAAGTCAATTCTTTATAATGGCTGAAGAAGCATCATATCTTGATGGTGATTATGCTGCTTTTGGAAGGGTAATTGAAGGAATGGATGTTGTAGAAGCTATTAATTCAGTTGAAACTAACAGTAATGATAAGCCATTAAAAGATGTAGTTATTGAAAGTATTACAGTAGATACAAAAGGAATAAACTACAAAGAACCAGAAAAAATACAATAATAACTAATTGTAACGTTGCACCTTATAGTTAATCATTTCTGCTACATATTTATATGACAAATAATTAACTTTAAAGGTGGCATTTCGGTTCATCAAGTGGAAGAGAAAATATTAATGATATTACCGGAATGAATATTGTAATTAAATTCTAAAACTTAATTACACAATTAATGGAGGTTATATCATTAATTTTTCGGCTCCACGTGACGAACAATAGAATTTAAGTTATATATATGGTAGTTCCGGATGGAACGTTATAATAGATCCATTTTGCATGCTTAGTAGCAAGTCTTACGCAACCATCGGTTAATTGCATACCTAAACGAGAATCTCTTATAGAGCCATCTAAATTATATGGAATTGAATGAAATAAATAATTATCTTTTATTTGGGTGTAATATAAGCATCTAAATCCTCGAGCTTCGCCAAAGGAATAACCCTTAGGTCCTGCATAAAAGGTCCCTTTTATAGTTGGAGAACTAGGTCTTCCTATAGTGCAAAGAAAACTGTTTTCTAAAATCCAGTAATGTGTAGTTCCTTTAAATATATTAGTTTTGAAGTTTTTTGTATCTACCCATATAAAGTATTTAGTTTTACTAGAAAAATCACCTTTATTTATTTTTTCTAAAGCAGAATCATTATAAGATCTTGATGTTTTTAGCGTATCAGATATAAGTGTTAAGTTTTGACGGGATGAATGATATAAGTTTCTAAATTTAGATATAAAGTTCATAATATATTTAACTCCAAAAAAGTTTTATAGTATATTTTACGATTATAAAAAATAAATGTTAAATATGATATTATCTATTTAATATAAGATTACTTATTACATATACAATAAAAAAATATATATAGATTATTTAGTAAAGATGAGATTCAATAAACATATAATAAAGTAATAGAATTTATTATGAAAAAACAATGAAACCGTTTAAAAATATTCTGTGATGGTGTATAATTTCCTTATACGGGGGTGTATTTATGCAGGTAATAAAAAAGGATGGTAGAATACAAAGTTTAGATGTTATTAAAATAAGAAGTAGCATATTAGGTGCATCTATTGATAGTGATACAATTATAAATGAAGCTGATTTAAAGGTATTAAGTACTAGAGTTCTAAAAGTATTACAAGGTATAAGAGGAGAGGAAGGAATTACATCAACTTATGAAGTTTTTGCAGTAATTATAGAAACACTCAATAAGGATGGATTTAATAATATAGCAATGTCTTATTTAGATTATAAGAGTGATAGATAAAAAATAGGTTGTAGCTTAATAACAGTAATTTTTTATTGTTATTATGAGTTACAACCTGTTTTTTTGACAATAATATTATAAGGAGGTGCAATATAATGAAAGTAGTAAAAAAGGATGGAAGATTACAAGAGTTAGACCAAAGTAAGATTGAAGTAAGTATATTAAATGCAACTAGAGATGAAAAAGCTTTATTAAATGAATCTGATGCAAAGATAATAAGTGAAGATGTGATAAATTGTATTAAAGAATTCAGAGAAGAAGAGGATAATACATCAAGTTATGAAATTACAGGTGTAGTTATAAGTATATTAGATAGAGATGGATTTGATGATGTAATTAGTTCTTATATTGGATATAAGAAGTGATAGTATTTATCTTAGACATAAGAAGTTAGATTTTAAATACAGTATTTATAAAAAATAAAATTAGTGATAGCTTTAAAATTTATAAATAATATTATGCTGCTATTAGTAAATTATATGTTATAATGAAACAGAATTTTATTATAAGAAATGGTGGAGGAGTTTATGTATAAATTAATAGCAATTGATATGGATGGAACACTTCTTAAAGAAGATAAAACAGTTTCAGAAAGAACTAAGAATGCTATAAAGGCAGCAAAGGAAAAAGGTGTTCAAGTTGTAATTGCAACAGGTAGACCAATAGATGGAGTGACAAGATATCTAGAAGAATTAGATATGTATGATGAAAATGATTGTGTTTTAACTTATAATGGTGGACTAGTTTTAAAAACTAAAAGTAGAGAAGTGATTTCTAAAATAGCATTAACAGGTGCTGATTTACATTATTTACATAATTTAAGCAAAGAGTTAGGTGTAAATATTCATGCATTTTCAGATGTACATGGATTAATAACTCCTAAAAATAGCAAATATACAGAAGTTGAAGCAAATATAAATGGAATAGAAATAAATATAAATGATTATTCAAATATTGAAGATGATCATTCTATAATTAAGGTTATGATGATTGATGAGCCAGAGATATTACAAAAGGCTGTAGATAGATTACCACAAGAAGTTTATGATAAATATACTGTTGTTAGAAGTACACCATATTTTTTAGAGTTCTTAAATAAAGCTGTAAATAAAGGAAATGGTGTTGAATTATTAGCACAACACTTAGGTGTAAAGCAAGAAGAAATAATGACTTTTGGTGATGCTGGAAATGACCTTGATATGATAGTATATGCTGGTATGGGTGTTGCAATGGCAAATGCATTTGAAGAAGTAAAAGAAGTTGCAAATTATATTACTGACTCAAATGAAGAGGATGGGGTTGCAAAAGCTATAGAAAAGTTTGTACTTAAATAATAATTTATTATAAAATAAAGTCTGCAATAAGCAGGCTTTATTTTATAAGTATTAAATTTTAAGTAATTAAACAAGAGTTATTTCAAAACCTTTTATGCTTATTTAAGAATAGAATTATTCACATACATTTATGAAATTAAAGTTCTTAAGATTAAACAATCCTTTATTTGTAATTTTTATATCTGGTATTATAGGTAATGATAAAGTTAAAAATGGATTAAAAGTAATATCAGGGGCTACAGTTTTTAAAGAATCATGAAATTAAATAGTAATGGTAAATATTCTAAAAATGGTAAAAATATGATTTAATATTAATATAAGGAGGGGGAGGCTATGCCAATAAAAATTCCAAAAGATTTACCTGCATTTAGGGTTTTATCTGATGAAAATATATTTGTAATGAATAATGAGAGAGCTGGTAAACAGGATATTAGACCATTAAAAATTGCAATTTTAAATTTAATGCCTAAAAAGATTCAAACAGAAAATCAATTACTTAGGTATTTATCTAATACACCACTTCAAGTAGAAGTTAAATTGTTGCAAACTGAAAGTTATAGAACTACTCATACATCTCTTGAACATATGGAAAAGTTTTATAGTTTCTTTAATGATATAAAATATGAGAAATTTGATGGATTAGTAATAACCGGGGCACCAGTGGAACAATTGGAATTTGAAGATGTTAAGTATTGGAATGAGTTAAAGGAAATAATGGAGTGGAGCAAAAGCAATGTATATTCAACACT
>JAUMTV010000029.1:7821-20774 GCA_030531025.1 Turicibacter sp. | reverse complement strand
GGAATGAGTTAAAGGAAATAATGGAGTGGAGCAAAAGCAATGTATATTCAACACTTCATATTTGTTGGGGAGCTCAAGCGGGATTAAATTATCATTATGGTATTCCAAAATATCAATTAGAAAAAAAAGTGTTTGGAGTATTTAAGCATTTTATAAATGATAGAAATGCAGATCTTACAAGAGGGTTAGATGATGTTTTTTATGCACCTCATTCTAGGCATACTGAAGTAAACAGAGAAGATATAGAAAAGGTTGAAGAGCTAGATATATTATCAGAATCTGATGAGGCTGGAATATTTATTGTTGCTAATAAAAATAGAAGACAGATATTTATTACAGGTCATTTAGAGTATGAGAGAAATACTTTAAGTGATGAGTATTTTAGAGATTTTGATAAAGGATTAGATATAGAAGTTCCTAAAAATTATTTTCCAGGTGATAATCCTAACTTAGAACCAATTGTTACATGGAGAGGAAGTGCCAATGTAGTTTTTAGTAATTGGCTTAATTATTGTGTTTATCAAAATACTCCTTATAATTTAGAGCATTTATAAGAATATATAAAATAATTATGTTAATAGAAATAAGCAAGTATTTTTAGCATATATTATGTTAAATTACAAGACGTGTTTTTAAAAATTTAATGTAGTATAATGAAAAAAGTTGTAATGAGAAATGAATGAAAAAAATAAAAAGGATAATATAGGAAATTAAGCGAAATATAAAGAAAATTTAAGTGTTTGTAAGAAAAATACAGTAAATCTATTTAAAATAAGTATAACTATATATTGTGTTTAAAAGAAAAAGGTAGTACAATATGTTGTGTATTTGAGGTTATTGGTATTAATACAAGCACTATTTTTTTTATGTTAATTTTCAGAAATTAGATTATATAATATAAATTAAAGTAAGCACTATTTTAAAGAAAAAGGTTTAAAAAATATATAATTTGAAAGTTTATTTAATATAATCGACTGTTAGTATTATGAAAATAAATATCGATTAGTGTATAATTAGCCTTTAAATTAATAACTTATTTTATTAGTAGTGAGTATTTAAAATATACTGAAGTTTAGGGAGTGGTATTAATTGAAAGTAATTAAAAGGGATGGAAGTACAGTAGAGTTCGATAAGAGTAAAATAAGAGAAGCCATAACTAAGTCGATGAAAAATGGTAGTGGAATACTTTTAGCTGATATTGCAAGGTTAATAGCAAATGATGCTGAAAAGTATTTTAGTAAACAGGATGAAATAGCAACTATTTATAAAATAGAAAGCTACGTATATGATAGGTTAGTTCACTATGGACAAGCTGAAACTGCAAGAGCATATGAAGGCTACAGAGCTGTACAAGAGTTTAAGAGAAATACTAATACTACTGATGATAGCATATTAGAGTTATTAAGTAAAAAGAATGAAGATGTAATGAAGGAAAATTCAAATAAGAATCCTGTAGTATCTGCGACACAAAGAGATTTAATTGCAGGGGAAGTATCTAAGGATATTGCAAGAAGAAAGCTTATTCCTGCTCACATAGTGCAAGCTCATGATGAAGGGGCAATTCACTGGCATGATATGGATTATACTATATCTCCAATGTTTAACTGTTGTTTAATAAACTTAGAAGATATGTTTACTAATGGTACTGTAATTAATGAAAAGTTAGTTGAAGAACCTAAGAGTTTTGGAACAGCATGTACAGTAGCAACACAAATAATTGCTCAAGTTTCATCTAATCAATATGGTGGTCAAAGTATTACTATTAAGCATTTAGCTAAATATCTTAAGGTAACAGAAGATAAAGCATATAAGCACTATATGGAAATGCTTAATGATGAAGAACTTGCTACTAAATTAGCTAAAGATATTAAGATAAAAGAACTTAAAGATGGAGTTCAAACTATAAGATATCAATTATCTACGTTACAAACGACTAATGGTCAAGCTCCATTTAGTACAATTTACCTAGAGATAGAAGAAGGCCATCTATATGAAGAAGAAATGGCAATGATCTGTGAGGAAATGATAAAACAAAGACTTGAAGGAATGAAGAACTATAAAGGTCAAGAAATTGGAGAAGCATTCCCTAAGTTAATTTATGTTCTTGACGAGCACAACTGCCTTGAAGGTGGAAAATACGATTATATAACTAAGCTTGCAGCTAAGTGTACAGCTAAGAGATTAGTACCTGATTATCAAAGTGCAAAGATAATGAGAGAAAATTATGAAGGTGAAACATTCCCACCAATGGGATGTCGTTCACACTTGTCCAACTGGAAGGATGAGAATGGAAATTATAAGTGGTATGGAAGATTTAATCAAGGTGTTGTTAGTTTAAATTTACCACAAATAGCAATAATAGCTGATAAAGATATGGAAATGTTCTGGGAAATGCTAGATCAAAGATTAGAACTTTGTAAAGATGCATTATTAACTAGACATAAAATGTTACTTGGAGTGACTTCAGATTCAAGTCCAATACATTGGCAACATGGAGCTATAGCAAGACTTAAGAAAGGTGAAAAGATAGATGAGTTGTTAAAAAATGGATATTCTACACTTTCACTTGGGTATGTAGGTATAGCAGAAATGGTTCAAGCAATGTTAGGTGTGAGTCATACTTCTGAAGCGGGAGAAAAGTTTGCTCTAGAAGTTATGAAATATATGGATGATAAATGTAAAGAGTGGAAAAAAGAAACGGGTCTTGGATTTGGACTTTATGGAACTCCAGCAGAAAGTTTAATATACAGATTCTGTAGAATAGATAAAGCAAGATTTGGAGAAATACCAAATGTAACTGATAGATTATATTATACTAATTCATATCATGTTCATGTTTGTGAAGAGATAGATGCATTTAGTAAATTAAAATTTGAATCACAATTCCACTCAATAAGTAGTGGAGGATGTATTTCTTATATAGAAGTACCGGATATGAATAAAAATCTTGAAGCTGTTGAAGATATAATTAACTTTATCTATCATAATATTCAATATGCAGAAATCAATACTAAATCTGATCTTTGTTTCAAGTGTGGATTTAATGGTGAAATGCAATTAGATAAGGAAAGCTTAACTTGGCATTGTCCATCATGTGGAAATGATGATGAAAGTGAATTACAAGTTATGAGAAGAACTTGTGGCTATATAGGAAGTTCATATTGGAATAAAGGAAGAACTGCTGAAATTGGAGATAGAGTTCTTCATTTATAAAAAATGAGAGGGAACCCTCTCATTTTTTGCATAATAATTAGTATACTGGTTAATACTTAATGCGGTGATTATAATGGATAAGTATTGTATATATGAATGGATAAGATTAGATTATAATGAACCATTTTATGTGGGAAAAGGAAATAGATATTATAGTATTGATAGAGGAAATAAACATTTTAAAGGTATTATTAATAAAATGGGAGGTAGCTATAATGAAATATGCCAAGATTAGAAAATTAGATGTAACAAATGGTCCTGGTGTGCGTACAACTATTTTTGTAAGTGGATGTACACATAACTGTGAAGGATGTTTTAATAAAGAACAACAAGATTTTAATTATGGAAATAATTTTACTAAAGAAACGGAAAATGAGTTTATTGAATTAACTAAAAGTAGACAAGTAAAAGGTGTAAATATATTAGGTGGAGAACCTATGCAGCAAATAATGGATGATACATTATTAAATCTTTTAAGAAGAATAAAAGCAGAAACTAATAAACCTATATGGCTATGGTCAGGATATAAATTTGAAGAAATAATAGCTAATCCTAAAAGATTAGAGTTATTAAAGGAAGTAGAAGTTCTAATAGATGGTAAATTTGAAATAGATAAAAGAGATATAATGCTTAAGTATAGGGGGTCAGCTAATCAAAGAGTTATAGATGTAAAAAAATCATTAGAGCAAGGCAATATAGTTGAAATATTATAAAAAAAGTTTTAAATTAATTATGCTAATAATGTAGGGCGTTTTATAAAGAAAGGAATTAAGATATATGAGAAAATTAAAAAAGTATATGCTAGTTCTATTTTTAATTATGAGTATGCTATTCATATTAATTGGATGCGGTGAAGCCAAAATAAGTAGTGATATTTCTATTAATATAGATGGTACTAGTAATACTAAAATAAAAATATATTATGATGATACTATAAATAAGTTAGTAGATAATGATTTATTATCAAAAGTTATTACTGAAGTTAAGGATAAAATTCCAAATGAGATACACTTTGGAGAAATAATTAAATCAAGGGAAGGAGACTTAAATATAGAAGAAATTAATATATTAACTGATAAAGTTAATATTGATAAAGTATCTAATTTAAGTAGTGATTATTTTAGTATAATTAAAGTTAAAGATAAAGGGATTTTTAAAAATGAATATAAAATAATATTTAAATTTAATGATAGTGCAATAGATATTATTAGTGATTATATAAATAGCAATATAAATAATAATATTGGATTAGATTTAGGAAATTTAATAAATAAAAATATAGCTAACTTGATAGGTGATATTCCAGTAAATCTATCAATATCTATGCCGGTTAAAATAGCATATACAAATTCTGAGGAAATAGTTAATGATAAGACAGTAAAGTATTTATATACTATAAATGATTTAAATGAAGATAATAGTATAATTATAGGAGTTAATGTTCCTAACATAAACAATATAGTAATTTCAATAATAGTAATTATTTTAATAATAGTTATATATATTATTTATTATGTAAAAAGAAGAAAAAATAAAAATTATTAATTTTTATACTATATCAATGAGGCTTAGTAGTAAAGAAGTTATTTAGAAGAAGTATGAATAACTTCTTTTTATATTAATTTAATTAAATGTTTAAAAAGTTTATACATAAATAATTAAAATTTGAATATAGTATAATATTACATTGCAACAAAATTTAATTTATATTCAAAGAGAAAATATTACATAGTGAATTTGAGAATAGTGATAGCAAAAATAACATGACTTTATTAAGTCTATGTAAATTATTATATTTATTAAAATGGAATAAGCAAAAAAATTAAATATTTTAATTAATATAAATATTGTAAATTCATAATAGGTTATAGGAGGGGGATTATTGTGAAGGAGTTTATAATTAGATATGGTTCTTTAAAGAAAGGTAAGATTTATAGGAGGGATTTACTTGAGGAGTATGTAGAAACTTATAGATGCATGTTAATAGAATGTGGAGCAAAGAGAGGGATTTTATCAACTGAGCTTAGAGATAATTTTATAATTAAAGATATTATAGAAAATGCAGGTGGAAATTTTTTTGTTGGAAAAACAGTAGTGACAAATAAATTTTTTGGACAAGTTATAATAATTGAAAAAGTAGAAAGTATGCATGCTATTTAAACGTTTACATGATAAGTTTAAAAAATATATAATCAATAAAGATTAAGGCTCTATTTGACCTTAATCTTTTATTTTAAATAAATTTAGTATAATGCTTAATGTTATATTAAATGAGCTGTTACTAATTGTAGCAGTTATGTTTTCTTAATCTTTATACAAATTTATATTAAGTACTAATTCATTAATTAAGTTATCTATAATATTATTCAATAGATTAATTTCCTCAAGGGTAATATTTTTTATATGTATACCACAAGACACAACAATTGTTGTATTAAGTTGTTTTGCTAATAATTTTGCAGACTTACTTACTATTTCATCTTCTTTGTGACCAGGCACTGTTATTAATGATGAAGATGAGGTTAATTTATTCATATCATGAGGTAAATTTATAGGAATACCAACTGCAACTGCTCCTATATGAGGAATATCACCACCATATATAGTTATGTTCCAG
The DNA here is from genome assembly GCA_030531025.1 of Turicibacter sp. The sequence continues at coordinate 14,944 of JAUMTV010000029.1, read as the reverse complement.
TCATTACCTATATTAATAGCCTTACAATTAATATCGTGATTTTTAAATTTTTTTGATATATGCAACATATGAATCTCCTTTAAGATTATATTTTTTTAAATTATAATATTAAAGACAGTAAAAACATATATGTAAACTAAATATTTAAAGATAATTTAATGATTATAGATAAAATGAATTATCAAGATTAATATGTTATTATTTATATTAGATTATAAAATTTGCTTTTAACCGTATATTTTTAGTATGAGTAAAATAAATTAAATAACATAAATTATAAAATAATAAATAGTATAATTAAATATATATACAAAAAATATATTTGCAAATGTTAAAAAGATGAAATAAAATGTAGAAAAAAGAAAAAGTCACTAATATTAAAGTGCTAAAATTATATATAAATTTAAAAATATTATATCAATCATTAAAAATTTTAATAATGTAAAAATAATGATTAAAACTGTATTTAGTATTATAATAAAAAAGTTAAGGAGGGATGCTTTCTTAATTTTTTTTGTTAAGACAATCAGTATATTATAAAAATCATATCTTAGAAATGCGGTGATTAGGTGTTAGGTCTTATAGGAATAAGAAAAAATGTTGATATAAAAATAAGAGAAAGGTTAGCTATTACATTAAGTAGGCAATCCAAGACAATAAAAGAATTAAATAAAGTATATGAAGAAGTAGTAATAATAAGTACATGTAATAGAACAGAAATTTATCTTTCAGATTGCTTAGGAAATGAAGATGAAATAAGAAAAATATTTGAAATATTAGATTGGGATATTTCACTTTTAGAGTATACTTTTTATATTAAAGGATTAGATGTAGCTAAGCATTTATTAGAAGTAGTTTGTGGTTTTCATTCTAAGATATTAGGAGAAGATCAAATATTAGGTCAAGTTAAATTAGCATATGAATTGAGTTTAGAGCATAAGGCTATACATACAAAACTTTTAAGGTTATTTGAAGAAGCAATAAGTTGTGGTAAGAAGTTTAGAACAGAAAGTAAATTATATGAAATACCAGTATCAGCATCATCAATTGCAGTAAATAAAGTTGAAGAGTTTGGTGCAAGGAGTGTTATGGTATTAGGATATGGAACGATAGGTAATTTAGTAGTTAAATATGCATTAGGTAATAAGTTTAACAAAGTATTTATTGTTGTAAGAAATAAGTCAAAGGCATCAGATTTAAAGGATGAAAGAGTTGAAGTCTTAGATTTTAATGAATATAAAGAAGTTATTAATGATGTAGATGCAGTTATAAGTTGTACAGCAGCTCCACATATTGTTATAAAAGGTGACTATATAAACAGTCAAGGGAAAGAAATTATATTAATTGATTTGGCATTACCTAGAGATATTGATGAAAGTTTATCTGAAAATAAAAGAGTAACTTTATTAGATATAGATACTATAAGTAAGTTAGATGATAACAATAAGAAGTTAAGAAATGAAAAAATGAATGAGTATAAGTTTTTAGTTGATGAATATTTAAATGAATACAAAAATTGGCTAAATATTAGAGAAGTTACATATTATATACATGAAATGAAAACTAAAGGTAATACTGTTGTGGAAGGTAGAGTTAAATCTTTTGAACATAAATGTAAAGATAAGAGGGATGTTGATTTAGCTACAACTTTAATAAAAAGTACCTCAGACTATTATATAAATAGGGCTATAAAATTATTAAAAGAAGAAAAGCTAAAAGGACGTGAAGAAGAATGTTTGAAGATTCTAAAGCAAATCTTCATGGAGAATTAAGTTATGCACCTATAACACTTTTTGGAGAAAAGCTTAAAATTGGAGTAATAGGGGCAGGGCGAGGTGCATTAATAAAAGTAAGAAACTTTTATAATAAAGGTAGTAAAATAGAAGTTTTAGCATTAGATTTTTTAGAAGATTTTTATAAATTTAATGGGGATAAAGTAAAGCTAATAAAGGGAAATTATAATAAGAACTTTATATTAGATAAGCATTTGATAATAATTGCTATTGATAATGAGAGTATAATTAATGAAATAAAAGATGATTGTGAAAGATTATGTAAAATTTATATAAATTCATCAAAATTTAAGGAGGGAATGGGAGTAATACCTGTTACAAGAGAAAGTAAATTTATCACTGTGGCAGTTAATACTAAAGTAGGAAATCCAAGAGGATCGGTAATGGTTGCAGAGACTATTACTGAATCTTTGCAAGAATTTGATGAATATATAAGGCTAACAGGAGAAATAAGGAATTGTTTATTTTTAGATAAAGAAATTAAAGATGATTTATTAAAATTTATAAATTCTAGTGATTGTAAATTTTTTTATGATAAAAATAAAATTTTTGAAGTGTTTAAATTATTTTATAATGAAGATTTAGTTAGGAAGATAAAATCCTTAAGAAAGGAAGAGTAATATATGGAATTAGTTTTAGCAACTAGAAAAAGTTTATTAGCCCAAACTCAAACTGAAACAGTTATGAAGCTATTAAAAGATAAGGTTAATATGGATAGTAAAAAGTTATTAGTAGTAACTGAGGGGGACAAGAGATTAGATGTAACACTAGATAAAATAGGTGGTAAAGGTTTATTTACAAAGGATATAGAAATAGCTTTACTAGATGGTAGGGCACATGCTGCAGTACATTCAATGAAAGACGTTCCATATGAAATGGGAGAAGAATTCGAATTAATAGCAATGCCAGAGAGAGAAGATGTAAGAGATGTACTTGTCTGTCAAAATGGTGAAACATTAAGTGAATTAAGAAAGAGAGCAATAATAGGAACTAGTAGTATAAGAAGAGCAGCTCAGTTAAAAGCTTTAAGAGAGGATATAAATATTGTTCCTATTAGGGGAAATGTTGGTACAAGACTTGAAAAGATGAAAAATGAAGGTATGGATGGAATTATATTAGCTGCTGCAGGATTAAAAAGATTGGGTATGGAAGATATAATTAGTGATTACTTAAATCCAGATATATTTGTGCCAGCTGTATCTCAAGGAGCACTAGGAATAGAATGCTTAAAAGAGAGTGAGTATAATAATTATTTTAAAGGCTTAGATAATATAGATGTAAGAATTGCTGTAGAAGCTGAAAGAAGCTTTATGAGAGAATTAAATGGTGGCTGTCATAGTTTAATTGGAGCATATGCAAGGCTTCAAGGAAATGATATATATATTGTAGGAACTTATGAGGTTAATGGTATAATAGTAAAAAAAGATATTTTAGGAAATAAAGAAGAGTACGTTGAATTAGGTAAAAAACTAGCTCAAAAAATTTTGAAAGCTTAAGTAAGAAAGCATATAACGAGTATTAAGAAAGTAGGCATTAATTATGAATGGAAAAGCTTATATAATAGGAACTGGACCAGGTGATGAAGAGTTATTAACAGTTAAGGCTGTTAAAGTATTAGAAAAGTGTACAGCAGTACTTTATGATAGATTGGTTTCTAATAATATTTTAAATTATCTAAATGAAGATTGCTTAGTATATTATTGTGGGAAAGAGCCTGGAGCTCACTATAAAACACAAGAAGAAATAAATAATATGTTGGTTAGGTTAGTTAAAGAAGGACATATAGTTGGGAGAGTAAAAGGGGGAGACCCTTATGTCTTTGGAAGAGGTGGAGAAGAAGTATTATCACTTGTTGAAGAAAATTTAGATTTCGAGGTAATACCAGGAGTAACTTCTCCAATATCTGTTTTAAATTATGCTGGTATTCCAATAACTCAAAGAGCTATAGCTCAAAGTTTTCATATTGTAACTGGAATGACAAGTGCAAGTGAAAAAATAAATTGGGAAGCTTTAGCCAAAGAAAATGGAACTCTTGTTTTTATGATGGGACTTGAAAATATAGAAAGAATAGTAACTAATTTAATTACTAATGGAAAAGAAAAAGCAACACCAGCAGCAGTAGTAATGAGAGGAACTTCATCTAAACAAAGAAAAGTAATTGGAACTTTAGAAAATATTTCAGAAAAGGTAAGAGAAGCAGGACTTAAATCACCATGCATAATTGTTGTAGGTGAAGTTGTAGAGTTAAATGAAAAATTATCTTGGTATGAAAAGAAGCCACTATTTGGAACTAATATATGTATAACTAGATCAAGAGAACAAAGTTCTAGTCTGAAAAGTTCTTTAAAGGATTTAGGTGCAGAAGTAACCGAAATAAACTCAATAAAAATTAGACCAACTAAAGAAAATTTAAAACCTTATTTAGAGAAACTTTCTAATTATGATCATATTCTTTTAACATCAGTAAATGGAGTAAATAATTTCTTTGATTATTTAATAGAAGAAAATTATGATATTAGAAATTTAAAAGCTAAATTTTCTGTAATTGGAAAAGCTACTAAAAAAGCATTAGTTAAAAGAGGAATAGTTCCTTTTGTTATGGCGAGAGAATTTGTTGGAGAAGGGTTATTTAAAGTTTTAGCTCCTCATTTAGTTAAAGGAGAAAAAGTTTTAATTCCTTGTTCATCAAGTAGCAGAAGTTATTTATTTGATGAAATAAGCAAATTAGGCTTAGAAGTAGATAGAGTACACACTTATGATACTATATGTGGAACATTAAAAAACAAAAGAGTATTTGATGAGGTTGATTATGTATTATTTACAAGTCCAAGTACTGTAACTAACATGATAGATATGTTAGGTTTAGAAGCTATAAGAGAAAAGAAGCTTATTGCTATAGGACCACAAACAGCTAAATCTATAAAGGAAAGAAATATGGAATGCTTTATTTGTAAAAAGCATTCTGAAGAAGGATTCCTTAAGGAAATAATTGAGTTTAAGGAGGAAGAAAATGTTTAGAAGAGGTAGAAGATTAAGAGCAAATTCAGCAATAAGAAGCTTAGTAAGAGAGAATTCTTTAAGTGTGGATGATTTTATTTATCCTGTATTTGTAGTTGAAGGTAAAGATATAAAAAGAGAAATTAGTTCTTTAAAAGGAAATTATCATTGGTCAGTTGATAGATTAGAAGAATTAGTTAATGAATTAAATGAAGCCAAAATTAAATCAGTAATATTATTTGGAATTCCTGAACATAAAGATTGTGTAGGAAGCGAAGCTTATAATGAAAATGGAATAGTTCAAAGGGCAATAAGAAGGTTAAAAGAATTAAGTTCAGAATTATATATAATAACTGATGTCTGCATGTGTGAGTATACAGATCATGGACATTGTGGAATATTAAATAATCACGATGTAAATAATGATAAAACTTTAGTATACTTAGGGGAAGTAGCTTTATCACATGCTAAGGCAGGGGCAGATATGGTTGCTCCTTCAGATATGATGGATGGAAGAATATCATATATAAGAAATGTTTTAGATGAAAATGGATACGAAAATTTACCTATAATGAGTTATGCTGCTAAGTATTCATCAGCATTTTATGGGCCATTTAGAGAAGCAGCAGGTTCAGCACCAAGTTTTGGGGATAGAAAAGGCTATCAAATGGATCCAGCAAACTCTAGGGAAGCAATGGCTGAAATAGAAGCTGATTTAAATGAAGGTGCAGATATAATAATGGTTAAGCCTGCAATGTCTTATCTTGATATAGTAAGAGAAGCTAGAGATAAAATAAATGCACCTATATGTGTATATAATGTTAGTGGAGAATACGCTATGGTAAAAAATGCTGGAGAAGCAGGATTAATAAATGAAAAATTAGTAGCTCTTGAAATGCTTCTATCAATGAAAAGAGCTGGTGCTAAAATGATAATAACTTATTATGCATTAGAAGCAGCAAAATGGCTTAAGGAGGAAGAGTAATATGTCTAATCAACAAATTTTTGATGAATCAAAAAAATATATGCCAGGTGGAGTTAATTCCCCTGTAAGAGCATATAGAGATATGGGAATAGATCCTCCAGTTATGAAGTCAGGAAAAGGTGTAATAATAAAGGACGAAGATGGAAATGAGTATATAGATTTTGTTTTAGCATGGGGACCAATGTTATTAGGTCATTGCAATGAAGAAGTTGTGACTGCTATTAAAGAGATTTCTGAAAGTGCTATAGCTTTTGGAGCACCAACAGAATTAGAATTACAAATGAGTAGATTCTTATGTGAGGAAATGGATAACGTTGAAATGGTTAGGTTTGTTAACTCAGGTACAGAAGCTACAATGAGCGCAATAAAACTTGCTAGAGGATATACTGGAAAAAATAAAATAATAAAATTTGCAGGATGTTATCATGGACATTTTGATGGTTTCTTAGTTGAGGCAGGATCAGGAGTATTAACTGAAGGAATAGCTGGATGTTTAGGAATACCTAATGATAGTATAAGAAATACTTTAGTTGGTGTTTATAATGATATGGAGCAAGTAAGAGGATTATTTGAAGCTTATGGAGATGATATTGCAGCTGTTATAATTGAACCAGTAGCTGGTAATATGGGAGTTGTAAAAGCAGAAGATCAATTTATGGAAACTCTAAGAGTATTATGCGATGAGTACGGTTCATTATTAATATTTGATGAAGTTATGAGTGGTTTTAGAGTTGCATATAAAGGAGCTCAAAGTTTATTTAATGTAAAACCTGATTTAATTACTTATGCTAAAATAATTGGTGGGGGACTTCCATGTGGGGTATATGGTGGAAGACGTGAGATAATGAAAAAATTATCACCACTAGGTGGAGTATATCAAGCAGGAACTATGTCAGGTAATCCAGTAGTAATGGCTGCAGGAATATCAACACTTAATATAATTAAAGAAAATCAAGAAATATATGATCATATAAATAAAATAGGTGAAAAACTTCAAAAGGGAATTGAAGAAATCGCTAGAGAAAAGGGAATAAATTTAACTGTAAATAGAGTTGGTGGAATGATGACAGTATTCTTTACGGATAGGAATACAGTAAGAAGCTATGATGATGCAAAAAGCTGTGATTTAGAAATGTTTAAAAAATATTTCTTGCATATGCTAAATAACGGATTTAACATACCACAATCGCAATTTGAGTCAATGTTTTTATGTGCTGTTCATACAGAAGAGCATATTGATAAATTCTTAGAAGTATTTAAAAGCTTTCAACCATAGTACATGATAATGAGAATGGTAAAATAGTGATTTATCACTAAAAATAGGGAGGGATTATGAGTAAAGCAATAG
>JAUMTV010000029.1:0-7721 GCA_030531025.1 Turicibacter sp. | reverse complement strand
GGTAAAATAGTGATTTATCACTAAAAATAGGGAGGGATTATGAGTAAAGCAATAGTTTTAGTGGCGTTTGGGAGTGCAAATTTAGAGGGGATTAAACAAAGTATAGGACTATTAGAAGATGATTTAAATGAATATTTTGCTGGAGAATATACAGTATTTAAGGCTTTTACATCAAATAAAATAATTAAGCTTTTAAAAGAGAGGCATAATTATGTTATTCCTCATTTTAGTAAGATATTATTTAACTTAGCTAATCAAGGTTATGAGGAAGTTATAATACAGCCATTACACATAATGAGAACTAATGATATAAAACATATTGAAGAAGTAGTTTATGAATATAAATATTCTATGAAGAGAATAGTGCTTTGTAATACGTTATTTTCTAATGAAGAAGAAATACTAATAAAAGAAAGTAATGAAATAGCCAATATAATTTGTGATGATTCAGATGAAAATGACATATTGTTAGTTGGGCATGGATCTAAAAAAAATACAAATAAAATATATGATATTATTACAGAAGCTGTAAGAAAACAGTCTAATAAAAAAGTTTATTCAGCAACTTTAGAAGGCGAAAAAACCTTAGATTTAGCAATTGAAGAAATACTAGAAGATGACACTAAAAAGTTAATATTAAAGTCTTTATTCATAATTCCAGGAAAGCATGTAATTGATGATATATTAAATGATAGTGATTCATGGAGTGAAAAAATAAAATCAAAAGGTATAGAAATAACTATTTGTAAAAAATCATTATTGCAATATGAAGAAATAAGACAAATGTATATTAAAAGAATAAATAACGTTATTAAAAATGTTAAATAAGAATAATTAGCTCTAGATAAAGTATATTAATTTATCTAGAGCTTTTATTAATCTTTATTATTGATACTTTAATATAATTTTAAATAATTGGATTTTTTGTTTGAAAAATGTATATAAAAGTTGTATTATATATAATTGTGATGAAAAAAATACAAAGATTAAATTAGGTAGAGGTGTAGATATGTACAAGAGAGAAATTGATAATTTAACTCACTCTGCAGAAGTTAAAATTGGCTTATTTAATAGAAGTATAGCTAAGTATTTAACATCTGCATTTCTTGGAAGCTTTTTTGTAAGCTTAGGAATTATGTTAATTTATACAATCGGTGGAACAATGCATCATGCAGGGGTTGAAACTTACAAAATATTAATGGGAGCATGCTTTGGTGTTGCTTTAACGTTAGTATTTATGTGTGGTGGTGATTTATTCACTAGTAATGCAATGATAATGACTGTAGGAGCTTTAGAAAAGAAAGTAAGTTGGTTAGATGCAATTAAAATATGGGTTGCAGTTTGGATTGGTAATTTAATAGGTGGTGTTGTAGGGGCACTTATATATGTACAAGCTGGACTTGCAAGTGGTAAAAGTGAATATATTGGAGAGTTTATAGTAAACAATGTTGCTACTAAGATGAATACACCAGCAATGGAATTATTCTTAAGAGGTTTATTATGTAACGTATTAGTTTGTTTAGCAACTTGGTGTGCATATAAATTAAAAGAAGAAACAGCTAAGATATTAATGATCTGGTGGTGTCTATTTACTTTTATAACAGCTGGATTTGAACATAGTGTTGCTAATATGGGATTCCTTACTATGGGATTATTATTACCTCATGGAGCTGATGTTACTATTATGGGAATGGCTCATAACTTACTTTGGGTTTCTCTAGGAAACTTTATAGGTGGGGTACTATTCGTTGGTTTACCATATTATTTCATAACAAAAGAAAAGAAAAATGCTTAATATACATAGGAGCTACTTAATTGTAGTTCCTTTTTATTCTTTAGGAAATCATATTTACTAAAGAATTGTGAATAACTTTTAGAAATAGTAGAGCCAAACATTCTGTGAAGTAAATTTTTTCTATGTTTAATAAAAGTTTTAAAGTTGAGTAAAGTAGTAAGAAATAAATATTGACAAACAATTATTATTAGAAGATAATAGTTATGGAAGAATAATATAATTTTAAACGGAGGATAAGATAATATGAAAGCATTTGTTGATGAAAATGTATGTATAAGCTGTGGATTATGTGAAGGAGTATGTCCAGACGTATTTTCACTTGATACAGGAGTTGCAGTTGCAACTGAAGAAGTTGCAGGAGAATTTGAGGATGCTGCAAGAGAAGCTTGTGATGGATGTCCTGTACAAGCTATTTCTATAGAAGAATAATTAATATAAAAGATTAAAAGTAAAGGAGATAAAGTTATGTCAAAAGTATGTTTATGTAGAGGAATAACAGAAGAGCAAATTATTGAAGCGGTAAAAAATGGAGCAACTTCTTTTGAAGAAGTTAAAGAAGAAACTGGTGCTGGTGCTGGTGGATGCCGTGGTGGAAGATGTAAGTGTAACATCGAATTATTAATTGAAAATAATAAATAAATTAAAAATTAGGTTTAAAATAAGGTAGAAGTATAATAGTTTATACATCTACCTTATTTTATTACTTAGAAAATATCCATTTAAAACTTAATTATTTAACTTTATAAATCCATCCTTCAGGACCTTCAATATCTCCAAATTGAATTCCACAAAGAATTCTATAAAGTTCTTTAGTGATTGGTCCAACTTCTGTTTCACTATAGAATACATGAAGTTTTTCTTTGTATTCTATACCACCAATAGGAGTAATAACAGCAGCAGTACCACATGCACCAGCCTCCTTAAATTCATCAAGAGAATCTATTGGAACCTTTCTTTCATATACAGGCATATTTAAGTATTTTTCTGCAATTTCCATTAATGAATATTTAGTTATACTTGGTAATACTGATGGTGACTTAGGAGTAACGAATTCATTGTTTTTTGTAATTCCAAAGAAGTTTGCAGCACCTACCTCTTCAATACATGTTCTAGTAGCTGGATCTAAGTATATACAATCAGCAAAGCCCCTATCAGCAGCTATTTTATGTGGTTGCATTGAAGCTGCATAGTTACCACCAACTTTTTGACCACCAGTTCCATGAGGAGCAGCTCTATCATAATCTGCAATCATGAAATTACAAGGTGTCATTCCACCCTTAAAGTATGCTCCAACAGGTAAACAGAATACACAGAATATATATTCTGGTGCAGGTTTAACACCAATATTATCACCAACTCCAATAACAAATGGTCTTAAATATAAAGTACCACCTGTACCATAAGGAGGTACATAATGTTCATTTGCTTTAACAACTTGCATACAAGCATCTATAAATTTTTCTTCAGGAATTTCAGGCATAAGTAGCTTATTAAGACTATCATTAAGTCTTGAAGCATTTCTATTAGGTCTAAAAAGTTGAATATCTCCATTTTTAGTTCTGTAAGCTTTTAAGCCTTCAAAGCATTGTTGACCATAGTGGAGAGCACAAGAAGCTTCGCTTATGCTAAGCATATTGTCTTCAGTTAAGTGTCCTTCATCCCAACCTCCATTTTTCCAAGTAGAGATATAACGAAAATCGGTTTTAATGTAACTAAACCCCAAGTTATTCCAATCGATGTTTACTTTTTTAGTCATTCAAATCGCCCCTTTAAATTTAAAAATAATATTTGAAATTAAGACTTAAAATTAGCTTCATTCCAAAATATACTTATGATATAGTTAATAATAAATCTTTAATATGTAAGCTGAAAATTTAAGCTTAGTTTCTTAATTATTAATTTTACCACTAATAAGAAGAATCTTAAATAAGAAAAATGAAAAATATAACAAAAAAATATACAAGGTACAAAAAAATTCCAAGGTATAGTATAATATTTATTAAATGGTAAAATATTGGATATTATATTTATTTTTAGGAGGTAAAAAATGAAAAGAGAAGTTATTAACACTAAAAATGCACCAGGGGCAATAGGACCATATTCACAAGGAATTATAGTTGGAGATTTTGTTTATACATCTGGACAAATTCCAATAAATCCTGCTACTGGAGTTATGGAAACAGATATAAAGGTTGCTACTAAACAATCAATGGAAAATGTTAAGGCAATTTTAGAAGCTGCAGGAACATCTTTAGAAAAGGTAGTTAAGACAAGTATTTTCTTAAAAGATTTAAATGATTTTGCTATAGTTAATGAAATTTATGGAACATATTTCACAGAAAACCCACCAGCAAGAAGTTGTGTTCAAGTGGCAAAATTACCTAAGGATGCAGTTATAGAAATAGAAGCTATAGCTACTAAATAATATTAAAAAATAATAATTATTAATAAAAAAGCCGGAAAGGCTTTTTTATTTGCTCAAAATATAGTAAATTATATATTTGTAGAATAGAATTACTACTAAAAATATTACTATATTACTACATTTAAAAATATAAAATGGAAGGAGATTTAACATATGAAGAAAAATAAAGTAAGGTTATTAACTTTAATAATGTCAACCTTATTTATTATTAATGGGCTTGTTGGATGTAGCTCATCAGAAAAAAAGGAAGAGATAAATATATTAAATTATGGAGCTAATGCTGCAGAAGGTGTTTATGAAGAGTTCGAAAAGGAAACTGGAATAAAAGTAAATGAAAAGACATTTGATGACATGCATTATATGTATCAGGAAGTTGCAAGTGGTAAAGTTAAGTATGATGTTATATTAGTTTCAGATGACATGGCTGAAAAAATGATAAAAGAGGACATGCTTCAAAATATAAATAAGGATAATATTCCTAATATAGTAAATATGAATGAAGGAGATATGGGTAAACCATATGATCCTAATAATGATTATACAGTACCTTATATGAATGGAACAATTGGATTAATATATAATACAGAAACTGTTGATGAAGATATAGATAGTTGGGAAAGTTTATTTGATACAAAATACAAAAACGAAGTCTTCATGTTTGACAATATGAGAGATACAATAGGAGTAGCTTTAAAAACTTTAGGATATTCATTAAATTCAATTGATCAAAATGAATTAGAAGAAGCTAAGAATCTGCTAATTAAACAAAAGGAAGAAGTAAATCCAGTTTATGGAGCAGATGAGGTACTAGATTTAATGAGATCTGGAGAAAAGAAAATTGCTATGATTTGGTCTGGAGAAGGATTAAACTTAGAGGCAGAAGATAGTAAATTTAAATATGTTATACCGGAAGAAGGTGCAGATTATTGGTTAGATTCTTGGGCAATTCCTAAGGATGCTCAAAATGTTAGTGGTGCTGAAAAATTTATAAACTTTATGAGTGATAAGGATATAGCATTTAGAACGGCTGATGAAATAGGTTATACTACACCACAAAAGCAAGCTATTGAAGAACAGCCTTCTGAAGTTAGAAATAATGAAAATGCATATATGCCTAAAGAAATATTAGATAAGTGTGAAGGGTATAAGTACTTAGATGAAGATAACTTAAGATTATATGAGGATATTTGGATGAAAATTAAAGGGTAAAAACGTAACAGTTCTATATAATACTTTAGTAGAAAAATTAGAAGTTTTAGTATATAATACTTATAAAAGGATGAGCTTAGGAGGAGAGAATATGGATAAAATAATTGACTTTAATGAGCTTAAAAATAGAGTTAATGATAAAGATGTAGATCAATTTGAATCATATATTTATTCTTTATATTATAAGATGGCTGAAGGCAAGATAAATATGTCTGAGTTTTCTAAAGAGTTAGGTGAATATATGGAGAAAAATAACCTTTCTCCAGATAAATTTTTAAAGATGCAGACAAAGCTTATGGAGAGATATGGAATAGATGCTTCAGGATTTGAAGAGCAATTAAAGTCATTAGGGTTAGAAAATATATCAACAAATCCAGCAGATTATGAAAAAGCGCGTAGAACTCTAAGTTTTCAAGAAAAGTATAAAAGCAGACTTAAAGTTAAAGGTGCAACTGAATATAGTATAAATAATGACAAGAATAATCTTACTATTTTATTAGATGCCAATAATGTTATTTTAAAAAGTCAGGGATCAATTGATCTTACAGATAACGAGTTAAATGAGTTTTTATGTTCATATAAAAAGACAGTAGAAAATGATTTACTTAAGATTTCGATTTGTGAAAATGTAAAGGAATATGATTACTAAAAATAGAAACAAATTTCTATTTATTTTGACTTAAATTAATGTATAATAAATAAGGTGTGATGTATTAATCACTCCTTATTTTTTGCTAACGGAGGATAATAATGAGCGTTTTAACAGTTAAAAATATAAGCCATGGATTTGGTGATAGAGCAATATTTGAAGATGTATCATTTAGATTACTTAAGGGAGAACATGTAGGGTTAATTGGAGCTAATGGTGAAGGTAAATCTACATTTATGAATATAATAACAAGTAAGTTAATGCCTGATGAAGGAAAGGTTATTTGGAGTAATAAAGTTAGAGTTGGTTATATGGATCAACATGCTGAACTTGAAAAGGGATTAACTATAAGAGATGTACTTAGAAGTGCATTTAAGTATCTGTTTGACATGGAAGCTGAGATGAATGAGCTTTATGGAAGAATGGGCGAAATGGATGAAGATGAAATGAATAAAGCTTTAGAAAGAACAGCTGTTATTCAAGATATGTTAGATAATAATGGATTTTATGTTATAGATGCTAAGGCTGAAGAAGTTGCTAAGGGGCTAGGTCTTTTAGATGTAGGTTTAGATAGAGATGTTACTGAACTAAGTGGTGGTCAAAGAACTAAGGTATTATTAGGTAAGCTTTTACTTGAAAATCCTGATATTCTTTTATTAGACGAGCCTACTAACTACTTAGATGAAGCTCATATTGAATGGTTAAAGAGATTTTTACAAGCTTATGAAAATGCATTTATTTTAATTTCACATGATATTCCATTCTTAAACTCAGTTATTAACTTAATTTATCATGTGGAAAATAAAAAGCTTACTAGATATGTTGGAGATTATTATGAGTTCCAAAGAATCTATGAAGCTAATAAGGCTCAATTAGAAGCTGCATATGAAAGACAACAACAAGAAGTTGCTCAACTTAAAGATTTCGTTGCTAGAAATAAAGCAAGAGTTGCAACTAGTGGTATGGCTAAAGCTAGACAAAAGAAGCTAGATAAGATGGAAATGATTGAACTTGCTGCAGAAAAACCAAAGCCAGAGTTTAATTTCTTAAAGGGAAGAACTTCAGGTAAGGTTATATTTGAAACTAAGGATTTAGTAATAGGATATAATGAGCCATTAACTAAGCCACTTAATCTTTATATGGAAAGAGGACAAAAGATTGCTTTAGTTGGAGCTAATGGTCTTGGTAAGACTACACTTCTTAAGAGTTTAATGGGATTAATTCCTTCATTAGGTGGAGAAGTTAGTTTAGGTGAATATCAACAAATTGGTTATTTTGAGCAAGAAATTAAGGAAGCTAATTATAATACTTGTATTGAAGAGGTTTGGGAAAAGTTCCCTTCTAAGACTCAATATGAAGTAAGATCAGCTCTTGCTAAATGTGGTTTAACAACTAAGCATATTGAAAGTAAGGTATGTGTATTAAGTGGAGGAGAGCAAGCTAAGGTTAGATTATGTAAGCTTATTAATGAAGAAACAAATATCTTAATCCTAGACGAGCCTACTAACCATTTAGATGTTGAAGCTAAGGATGAGCTTAAGAGAGCTTTAAAGGAATATAAGGGAAGTATATTACTTGTTTGCCATGAGCCTGAGTTCTATAAGGATGTTGTAACAGATATTTGGAACTGTGAGGACTGGACA
>JAUMTV010000028.1 GCA_030531025.1 Turicibacter sp. | reverse complement strand
GTTTCCTCCACTGGTAGGGAGTTCAAGGCAGACTATAGTCCAGGGGTCACCTAGCGATTTATGAAAGAAATCTACTCCTCCTTTGCTAGGGAATGGGTCACCTACCATTTTCGAAGAAAATTTATCTGGACTTATATATAAGTCCAGATAAGTTTTTCATATCGGAAAACTTTTAGCTGGACTATAGTCTGTCTTAGTATTAAAGCGGCTCCTCAACCAAGTCTGTTATAAAAATATGAAATACATATCTGTTTCTATATATATTTTCGAGTAGCCCCTTTTTAATTTTTATTTTTTCTTAATAAGCATAAAAAATATGGGGCTCCCACCACTGTTATTACAATTCCAACAGGAAGCTCTGAAGGCGAAAAGATCGTACGTGCCAATGTATCAGAAACTATCACAATTAATGCGCCTACTAAAATAGTAGTAGGTAGTAAAAACTCATGACTAGCACCGACCAATCGTCTCGCAATATGAGGGGCAATCAGTCCAATAAATCCGATAGCTCCCGCTACTGAGACGCTTGCTGCGGCTAATGCGACAGCAATCATCAATAAAATAATTTGTTGCTTTCCAACATTCACTCCAAGACTTGTGGCCAAATCTTTTCCTAACGCTAACGTATTTAATTCTTTCGATTTAAAAAAGGCAAGGGGCAATAAAATGAGAATCCATGGTAATAAAATGAGAATTTTATCCCAAGTCGTCCCGCCTATATTTCCAATATTCCATGTGCTAAATGAAACATATGTCGCCCGATCAAGTTTTAAAGAAGTCACTAAAATAAAGGCATTTCCCGCTGCTGAAATAGCAATCCCCATTAATATCATCTTCATTGGACTAAATCCTTGATAGCGATTAAAAGACAACCAACAAATTAATAAAGCAACCCCAAATGCGCCAAAAAAGGAGGCAATAGGTAAGGCAAATGGATAGTGCACAGAAATGAAGGGAAGATATTTATAAACAAGAACCACCATTATTCCAGCCCCTACATTAATTCCTAAAATGCCTGGGTCAGCTAGATCATTACGAGATATGCTTTGTAAAAGACATCCTGAAGCTGCTAACCCCATTCCAACAAGGATTGCCATCACAAGACGTGGAAGACGAAACTGATATAAAATCAAATTTTCTTTTGCACTCCCACCACCTAAAAGAATGCGACTCACATCTGAAAACGTCACATTAGAATAACCTGTACTTAAACTCATTAAGATGGCAAGTCCAATTAAAGCAATAAGAACAAGGATTATCCCTAAACGAAACAGTTGTTTTTTCGGAGTTAAGTTACTCATGAGACATCCCTTCCTCTCGTTTTAATTAAATAAATAAAGAACGGAACTCCAATCAAGGCTGTTAAAGCTCCAAGGGGTGTTTCTTGTGGCGCGTTGATTAATCGAGCAGCTAAGTCAGCAATTAACAAAAACCACCCCCCAAATAAAGCTGAAATCGGAATAATCGATTGATACTTTCCTCCTACTAAAAGCTTGACGATATGAGGAACAATTAATCCAACATAAGCAACATTCCCTGCTAATGACACAGCAATTCCTGCTAATGTCAAGATGATTAAAATACTAAACAAACGAATAAAAACTGTTCGTTGGCCAAGACTAGTCGCTACCTCATCACCTAAATTTAAAATCGTGATGTAGGGAGCTAAAATAAATGAAGCTAGTAATGTTACTAAAATAATTGGAGCACTGATAACTAATTGTGGCCATGTAATGCCGGCCATTCCACCAGCTGACCAATAAGCTAAATCTTGACTTAAATTAAAATACAATGCTACACCTTGACTTAAAGAAACAAGTAATGCTGAAATCACAGCTCCAGCTAGCGTCAAACGAAAGGTCGTTGATCCGCCTTTAGCAGTCGAGCTAATACCAAATACAACGATGGCAGCTAAAGCAGCCCCGATAAATGACATCATCAATAATTGGTTATAGGCCATTCCACGACCAAAAGCAAAACATAGGGCAATCGCTAACGTTGCGCCACCATTAATACCTAAAATTCCTGAATCAGCAAGTGGATTTCGTG
The DNA here is from genome assembly GCA_030531025.1 of Turicibacter sp. The sequence continues at coordinate 25,663 of JAUMTV010000028.1, read as the reverse complement.
TAATTCCTTGCATGATAGCACCTGAAACTGCAAAGCAGGCACCGACTAAAAGGCTAGCCAGAACACGTGGTAATCGAACATTATGAATGACGGCATGATTAGTCAACGTTAAGTCTGGGGATAAAATAGCCTGCCAAATCTCAAAGAAATTAATGTTTGCTGCCCCAAATGACACTGAGAGGGCGACGCTAATAACAATTAAAATCGCAAGTAAGAACATGATAACTAGTAATCGTCGACGCTCTTTTTTAACCTCCAAGCTAGTTCCTCCTTAAACACATAAAGAGTATGTAAAGTAAATTTCTTTACATACTCTAATCAAATCAAAATTCATTATTTAGCTGCATTTTCTTCTGCACGTTCTAATAACATATCCACAATTAAATTCATTTGATAGCGAACCGCCATTGGATCAAAGTGAACAAATACATTGAAATCATTCATAAAGACTTGATTATTTTTAAAAGCATCGAGTGTTCCCCATATTGGATTTTGTGCAACTAAGTCTTCAATCGTTTGAGTGCTTCCTGATTCAGGCATATATTGTGTAATAAACATATAATCAGCTGCGTATTCAGGTAAAACTTCTAATGAAATTTCCATCCATTGATCCCCGTTAATCACATCTTCAACAATTTTTTCTGGTGCTTTTAACGCTAAAGCATTATATAACGCTTGTCCACCACGTCCGAAATTATCTCCATAAACATATAATGTTTTTCCTGATGTTTCATAAAGTCCAAATGTTGCATCTTCTGGAATGACACCTGCTAGTCGTTCACGAGCAGCTCTCGCTTCTTCATCAAATGCACGAATCCATTCTTCGGCTTCTTCTTGTTTATTAAAAACATCTCCTAATAAGCGAATTTCTTCTTGAACTGATCCTGCATATCCATAAGGAATATAAACAACAGGTGCAATTTGTTTTAATTGGTCTAAGTTTGAATCATCATACGTAACAATTAAATCTGGATTTAATTCTAATGCCTTTTCCACGGAAATAGGAGCACCCACGTTTTCAATTCCGGTTAAATCACCTAAATAAGAATAATCATAACCTTCACGCATAACTGTTCCAATGACTGGTACATCTAAAGCAATAGCACTTCCAACATACCCTTCATAAGCAATCACACGTTGTGGGTTAGCGGGAACTTCATACTCAACATCAGCAACAGTCACTTTTCTTGTCTCTTGATTTTGGTCAGCTGATTGTTCTGTTGAGGGAGTTTCATTATCTGATTTTGATGGACTTGAACATCCAGTGAGCGAAAATCCTAAAGTAATCAATCCTGCTAATAATAAATGTTTCAATTTCATAATAAATCTCCTTTAGTTTTCTTTTTTCTTCTTGAATAAGGCACACAAATAGGAGTACCTGTTAAGTGATCTCTTTCAATTTCTGCTTTTAAACTAAAGACGTCCTCAAGCATCTGCTTCGTCATGACTTCCTCAGGAGCTCCAGATGAATAAATTTTTTGATTAGCTACAACGACGAAATAGTCTGCATATCGTGCTGCTAAATTTAAATCATGTAACACCATTACGATTGTCTTTCCTTGATCTTCATTTAATATTTGTAATAAATCTAGAATATCAATTTGATGAGCTAAATCTAAATACGTAGTAGGTTCGTCTAAAAAAATAACTTCTGTATCTTGTGCTAATACCATTGCAATCCAAACGCGTTGGCGTTGACCACCCGATAAATCTTGTACTTCACGATCACGCAACTCATAGGTATTCGTTGCTTTTAATGCATTTAAGACCGCTTGTTCATCTTCTTGATCGTATGATTTAAACATTTTCTTATACGGGTAACGTCCTTGGCGGACGAGTTCAAGCACAGTCATTGCCTCAGGAGCGACTGGAGTTTGAGGTAAAACAGAAAGCGTCCGAGCAATTTTTTTTGAATCCATTTCTCTCATTAATTGATCATTCAAATAAGTATCGCCTTGAATAGGCTTTAGTAAACGAGCCATTGTTTTAAGAAGGGTTGACTTTCCACAACCATTACTTCCTATCAAGACAGTAATCTTTCCTTTTGGAATGGAGACATTAATCTGATTCAAAATAATTTTTTTATCATAACCAACTATTAAATCATTCACTTTTAATGTTTCTATACGAATCACATCCTACTACCCTCAAATAATTCATGAGAATGATTATCAACCATAAACCTTTTTTATAAAATTACACTTATCTCTTCATTGCTTATCACACTCTATTATTTTTCATCCTCTAGTCGTCAATATACATTTTTACCTGTTTTTATCTAATTAAATACCTTAATTTTTAAGTTTAATACTAGTAAGTAAATAGTTTTAAATTAATAAACAAAAAATCACTTCAAATCTTATTTGAAAAATCTATATATTAGGGAGCCTAACTTGATTAAATTTATAGCAATCTAACAAAGAAAAACCATCGTAAGTTGCAATATACATTTCTTAATTAACCTCATTAATCAAATTAATCCCCTCCCTGTATCGTAAATTATTTCAATCACCCCATTTATTTCTAATCTCTTTTTAAAAACTCTAATCACATCATCAAACTACTAGTATCCTAAGAAAAGTGGGTGCGTTTTTTTAATTTTTTCTCTATATTTTTTGTAATCATCTATATTTTTCAAAAATTTATGAAAAACTAAGAGAGATTCAGTAGTTTTCAATGAATTTCTACTTTTTTTATATACGAATACTACCGAGATTTTAATTACTTTATGCTATGCTAAATTTAAACGCTATCGATTTCAATGTTGCTAATAGAATGGAGTTTGTTTATGAAAAAAATATCTTCACCAAAACGACATTTTAAATTCCTTCTTTTATTCAATTTAATACTTTTAACCGCCTGCCACTCTGGCATGTCTAACAAAGAAAATCCCCTTCCTCAAACGATTGATTTAAGCCAAGCACCTCTAGAAATTACGATCCTTGAAACAGGGAAATCTGATTGTATTATTATTGAAATTAAGGATAAAACGGTCATGATTGATACAGGACTTGATGAAAATGGGCAAAAAATTATTGATTTTTTAAATAATGAAGATATTGATGTGATTGATTACCTGATTATCTCTCACTTAGATAAAGACCATATTGGTGGTAGCGACGTAATTATGGACCATATTACAGTTAACGAAGTCATTCAACCAAATTACACGCGCGATACAAAACAATACAACGAATATAAAAAAGCTTTAGATACCCATCATTTAACCACTCATTATCTGACCAATGACTTAACGTTCGAACTTAATGAGGCAACTTTTACGATACACACGCCACTTCAAGAAGAATATGAACAGTCAAATAACTATTCACTTATTACATCCGTCTCATATGGCGATCATAGTTTCTTATTTACAGGAGATGCTGAAGCCATTCGTTTAAGTGAATTTTTAAGCACTCACCCTCAGCACTATACACTGCTAAAACTTCCTCATCACGGAAGATATAGCGATTATCTTGATACTCTTTTAAAAACCACTTCTCCTACTTATGGAGTGATTACTTGTTCAGAAGAAGAATACCCAGACATACAAGTACTTGAATTATTAGCTCAAAATCAAGTTAACACCCTTATGACGAGTGATGGTCAAGTCACTATAAGAAGTGATGGAACAAATCTTAGCGTCAATCAACAATTAAACACGATTATTTCATTCAAACAAAAATAGGAGACTAAACGATTAGTCTCCTTTTCTATTGGTTTATTTCTTCTATCAGTTTTGAAGTAGTCGCTTTTAATTCCTCTGCACTTTTAATTAAATCATTTGCTAACTCAGTAACTTCAGCATTTTGCGTTTGTGACAATAAATTGTTTACAAAAACAATAAAAACATCACATTGCTTTAATAATCGACTTAAAAAATCATTGTCAATACTATTCCCAATCAACACCGTTGGATCCGTACCTTCACTCTTTAATTCATTTAAAATCTGTTGATGAATTTCCTCATAACTAGCTAAGTAACTTGCTTCTTTAGCTTCATCAAAAACAGGATTTTCACTAATTTGTTTTTGAACTTTACTAATCTTCTTTAAATTTAGCTTAAAGTGATTGATTAGTTCATTAATCGGTTCTTTAAGTTCTTTTCGTTCACCATATTGGAGCTCATTTTTAGTTAATGCAATCAGTGCCCTTTCATAGTGAATCGTTTGATTTAAAAAATCAATATTTAAATCTCCTGTTTTTTCAGTAATCACCAATGAATCTTTCAATTCAAGATGGATTAAATCAATCTTTTTTAAATAATCAATTTCTTTTAGATTCGGTTCATCAGCTGCTTGAACTGAGTAAGTCAATAAAAGGATCGATGTCGCTAAAATCAACATTTTCTTAATCATATTCATCTTTACACCGCCTTATTTATTCCTTCTCTCTTATTATTTAATAAATTCCACTCCTTTATGTAATCTAAATGAACTTCTAAAGATGTCGAATCTCTCTTTTATAATCTAACATTTTTTTCAACGCACATTAGGTATCATAAAAGAAAAAAACACCTAAATTATTTCCCAAAACAACAGAACAATTTAAATACATGTTATTTTAAATATATAGAATTAATCTATAATTTTGTTTTATAGAGTCAAGCAGGTGGAGAAAAAGAACTGGAAAAAGAACGCGAAAAATGTTTAAAAATACTTAATTTAATGTTTTATAATAGTGTTAAAAATGAAGGATTTATAAGAAAAGGATCGAAAATTGATTCCAAAACAGAAAAAAGTAAGAAAAAAGAGAAGAAGCAGAAATATATAAAAGAGAAGGAAGTAGCAGAAAGATTACCAGTAGCATAGGATAGATTTCAAATAGTATAAAATGAGATAAAATAAGAGGGCTAATAAAAAGGGGAAGAAAGAAATAAGAGAAGAAACGAAAAATAAAAATCAGCTAACTTTTAAAGAAAGCTGATTTTTTAAATTTATATTGTTTTTTAACCTCGTAAGATCCTCCTATTATTATTCATATTGTCTCATCATCTCTTTTATCTATTGAATTAAATCATCTTAATAATAAAATAAATTTTGCTATATAATATCAATATTCAACAAAATCGGTTATAATGAAGACATAGTATTACTAAATTTCATTATTAGGAGTGCTGAAGAATGGAAATGAAAAATCAAAAAATTAAAAAGCGTGGTTTAGCTGCTCTTTTAATCACTGGGACAGTTGTTGGAATTGGGATGGGAGCAACTCATATTATGAAAAAAGTTGCTCAACAAAAAGCTAAATCAGACGAAATAAAACGCCTAAATGAACTTGAAGATGAAGAATTTGAAGACTTCTTTGAATAATTAAAAACACCTCTTTTTGAGGTGTTTTTTGTATAAATCGATATTGTTCTACAAATTTCGCAATGTTATTGAGATTTGATTTATCCACATTCAACTCTCTTCGGATCTTTTATCTCATCACTTTAGTAAAAGCCTCTTATTTTGATAGCTTGTGGATACTTTCTTTAAACGACATGTTCAGGAATATCTCCCTTAGGAATCGTTCCATCTAACGATAAATAATAATGGCGAATCGGTTTTAGCTCATCATCTAACTCATACACAAGAGGTGTTCCAGTAGGAATATTTAAATCAGCAATCCCATCACTAGAAATATTATCTAAATACTTCACTAACGCTCTTAATGTGTTACCATGTGCTGCTATAATCACTCGTTTTCCTGCTAATAAATCTGGAACAATCTGTTCATTCCAATCCTCTAAGACACGTTTTTCAGTATCAGCTAAATTTTCAGTTAATGGTAACTCTTCTTCTTTTAAATCATGATACTTAAATTCATGTCCGGGATAACGTGGATCTTCTTTAGTTAATTCTGGTGGTCTCACATCAACAAAACGACGCCATTTATGGACTTGTTCCTCACCATAAATTTCAGCTGTTTTTTGTTTATTTAATCCTTGTAATGCCCCATAATGACGCTCATTTAGCTTCCATGACTTATAAACTGGAATCCACATTAAGTCCATCTCATGAAGAATAATCCACAATGTACGAATCGCACGTTTAAGACGTGACGTATAAGCTACATCAAATTCTAATCCATTTTCACGTAGAACCTTTGCTGCCATTCGAGCTTCTCGCAAACCATTTTCAGATAATTCTACATCTGTCCAGCCAGTAAATTTGTTTTCTAAGTTCCATACACTTTCACCATGGCGAATTAAAACTAACTTAATCATAAACACACTCCTTTCTTCTAAAGTATATGCATCTTTCAACATATCTTTCTTTTTTAAACAAAACCTCGATAAAACTTTAACTAAACAATGAAAAAATTTATCTATCTACACTCTTTGAATATTTCTTCTATTTACTAACATAAACTGATAACTATGATATCTAAATAAGGAGAGAGCCTATGATCTTTATGAATTTAACTTTATTCACTTTTTTATTGTTCTTTTATTGTTATAAAAAAGAACCTCGACGACTCTTAAACGGATTTTTATTTAATATTTTTTTATTAAATGCTTTCCTTTGTTTCACGTATATCAATTTTAAAAGTCATAGCTTTCTACTTTTATTCATTCTTATTCTCATTTCGATTCTTGGACTATTTGCTTTCTTTTCTGGCATCTACATTTTAATTATTGCCTTATTAATTAACGCCCGTATTGTGATGAAACGTGAGCGTAAAACACCTGCTAACTTACTAACATTCTTTGTTGCTATTGGTCTAATTATCCACCTCATGTGGTGATGGATGCATCCCGATCTTCCGATCTCAAATAGTATTAATCTCTTTTTAAGTGGATTTAGTCTCGTCGCTTTATATTATCTTTGTAATCTTCTAAGCTTTATTAGTATTTCTCTTCTTTTTTGGCTTAGAAAGCCGAAACTTAATCAAGATTTTATAATTATTTTAGGGAGCGGATAATAGGAAAAAAAGTCCCTCCTTTACTTGCTAGTCGAATTGACAAAGCCATTGAAATTTATCATCAACAAAAAGCTCATCAAAAACCCCCAATTTTACTCTTTTTTGGAGGATAGGAACCAAATGAAGACATTCCAGAAGGAATCGCTATGCACCAGTATGCCATCGAGCATGAAATTCCAATTGAAGATACACTCGTTGAAACTCATTCACGAAACACCTATCAAAACATGCAATTTTCAAAATATCTGATGGATGAACAGCGCCCTAATGGTTACCATGTGATCTTTGCGACAAATAACTATCATACATTTCGCGCGAGCTTATATACCAAACAAGTGGGATTAAATGCACAAGGAATTGGCTCAAAAACAGCAGGCGACTTTTTACCTAATACTATGATTCGTGAATACATGGCACTATTAATCATGAATAAAAAGCGTCATATAATGGTCACTCTAGGCTTTTTATTATTTGGATTACTGCTTGCATTTACCTCAGAAGTCATTACCCAATTATCCATTTTTTTATTCATAACTTATCCACATTTTAAAAAAATGTTCCACATGGAACTTTTTGGTTTTGTGGATAACTCGTTATTCTTAGCAAATACACTCGATTTCTGACTAAAGTTATCATAAAAACATTTCAAATTAAAAAAGGACTTTTGATAAAGTCCTCTTTTTTATATGGTGTCCCGCTCAGTAATGTCTTTTAAATACGCATCTCTGTTTCAATATCAAAAAGATGTACACGTTCAGTATTAAGATACACCGTCATCTGATCCCCGATTTTCTTCTCAGTTGTTCCATTTACTCGGACAATGATGATTTGATCTTTATATTTCACATGAATATAGCTTTCCGCTCCCATTAATTCAACCATCTCAATGATTCCTTCAATTTTAGAATCTATTACCGTACTATCTGTTTCTTTAATATCTTCTGGTCGAATTCCTAACGTAATCTTTTTTCCGACATAACCTAATGTTGATAACTTCTGTCCAAGTTTTTCAGGTATATAAATTTTGTCTTTTGCTACTAAAATAAAAATTTGATGACTTTCCTTTATGACTTCTCCATCGATAAAATTCATCTGAGGACTTCCAATAAAACTAGCAACAAATTTATTTTGTGGATAATTATAAATGTTTTGTGGTGTATCCACTTGCTGAATAACCCCTTTATTCATGACAACGATTCGAGTCCCCATCGTCATTGCTTCTGTTTGATCATGGGTCACGTAGATAAAAGTTGTGCCTAGAGTTTGATGTAACTTCGTAATTTCTGTTCTCATTTGAACGCGAAGCTTGGCATCTAAATTAGATAATGGCTCATCCATTAAAAATACTTTTGGTTTTCGTACGATGGCTCTTCCTAGGGCAACCCTTTGTCGTTGCCCCCCAGATAAAGCTTTTGGTTTACGATTTAAAAATGGTTCAAGATCTAAAATTTTTGCTGCCTCTTTAATTTTCAAATCAATTTCTTCTTTTGAAACATTTTTTAATTTTAAGGCAAATGCCATATTATCATAAACTGACATATGTGGATAAAGGGCATAGTTTTGAAAAACCATAGCAATATCTCGGTCTTTAGGCTCCACATCGGTTACTACTTTATCCCCAATTACTAATTCACCTGTTGAAATTTCTTCAAGACCGGCAATCATTCGTAATGTCGTTGATTTTCCACATCCCGATGGTCCTACAAAGATAATAAACTCTTTATCTTCTATCTCTAAATTAAAATCATTCACTGCTGTCATATTATTATCATAAACTTTATAAATATTTTTTAATGATACACTCGCCATTTAATTATCCTCCTCAGGTGCTTCTATTTATACTCTTTCATGACTTCATTCAACAATGCAGGATAATCTGTAAATATTCCATCTACTTGAGCATCAATTAACTTTCTCATATAGCTCGGTGAGTTAACCGTATAAATATTAACTGCTAAGTGATTTTCATGTGCTTTTTGAACTAACTCTTCTGATACCAATCGCAAATGAGGATGAATAGCATCTGCATTTAATGCTTTGGCATACTCTATCACATTAATGATAGGTTCATAGTAAAGAAATCCTACTTTAATGGTTGGATCAATTGCTTTACATAACTTAATCGAATCAGGATTAAAGCTTGAAATAATGACCTGATTTTTTAAATTGTACTGCTGAATTAATTGAATGACATCTTGCTCAATTCCTGGATATGAAAAAATATCAGTTTTTAACTCAATATTAAGCTTGATCTGATGCTCTTTTACTAATTCTAATACTTCCTCTAATCGTGGCATCTGACATTCTATCGAGTCTGTAAACATGGCTCGTCGACATTTTAAATCTCTTAACTCCTCCCAATTTAAATCTTTAATCAGTCCACTCGATAAAAATGTTCGTTCAACATCTTCATCATGAATCACCACTAATTGATGATCTTTTGTTTTATGAACATCTAATTCAAGACCTGTCGCCCCTTGTTTGATCGCTTGTTTAAAAGCAAGTAACGTATTCTCAGGATAATCCGAACTCGCTCCTCGATGAGCAAAATTAATCATTAATAAACCTCCTAAATGAGCTTTAAATATCTTAAAGCATTATAAATTCCATCTTCATGAATAGCATCTGTCACATAATGAGCACATTCTTTTAATGGCTCACAACTATTTCCCATAGCAATCGCATAATCAACCTCTTGAAACATTTCTAAATCATTAAATCCATCTCCAAATGCATAGTATTTCATCGCCTGATTCGTTTCATTTTCTTTAATATATTTAATGGCTGTTCCTTTGCTACAGTTTTTATTAAAAACATCGTATCCTTCTTCTACATCAATTAGTTTTACAAAATTAAACTGTGGATATCTTTCTTTCATCCTCTCAATTTGATGATCCTTAATGTGAGCATTGATTTGAAAGACTTCTAAATCATCTAACCGATCAAACAGATTTTTGTCTAAACTTGATAACGGCATATTGTATTTCGCTGAAAATTTTTGAATCCAAAGATCTTCTACTTTTCCTTTACTCTCTGTTAATAAATGAATGCAATAAGGAATCTCTTGAGTTTCAAAATCAGTTAATAATTGACGTAAAGCTATATGATTCATTGGTTGTTTATAAATCACTTTATCATCTACGGTAATGATTGATCCGTTAGCAGAAATAATCGTTTTAAATAATTGATGAAAAGTTTCTTGCTTGACCATCGCTAATGAGCGTCCAGTTGCGATAGCAATCTTTACTTTATTATTTTTTAAAGCTTCAATCGCTTGAAGTGTACTTTTATAAATTTTATTTTTCTCACGACATACTAATGTGTTATCCACATCAAAAAAGATTGCTTGATTCATTGAATTCCCACCTATTCATGATTCGCTTTATTGTACTTTTCTAAAGCTTGATTAATTGTTTTCGTTAAATTTAGTACTGCCTCAGATGCAGATAACTCATTATTTAATACTTTTTCAATATTTTCTTCAATCGCAGCACGTGCTTCTGGAAAGACTCCAAGTAAAGCTCCTGATTGATTATTCGGTTCACGTAATTGATCAATAGCAGTTTGGAATTCTGGATTATTATTTAAATATTCCACCATACTTGGAATTTCATATGCCTCTTTATTCACTGAGAAATATCCTGTGGCTTGTGCCCATTGTGCTTGAACATCTGCTGATACCATAAATTTAATAAATTCAAAGGCTGCTTTTGCTTTATCATCGTCACCTTTATCCATAATCCATAAAGAAGCTCCTCCGATAGATACCCCACCTTCATCTGTACTTGAAACGGCAGGGAGATAGGCAGTTCCTAATTCAAAGGTATCATTAATTTTACTTTTAATATCCGTTAAAGACGCTGTTGAGGCAATCGTCATAGCTACTTTTCCTGAAGCAAAGCTATCCGTTACAGCATCCCCATTTCGTCCAAAGTTAGCAATTAGCCCTGAATCAACAAGTGTTTTCCATCCATTAATAATGTTTAATGCCCCTTGATTCGTATCAAATGTAACAGCTGTTGCCTGATTATTACGTCCATTCCCTTCGTTTGCATAATCTAATTGTTGTTTAATTAAAAATTGTTCAAAAAACCATCCATAAATTTGCATCGCATAACCATAACGTTCGGTGATATTCCCACTTTTTTTCGTTAACTTTTCTGAATATTCTAAAATTTCATCAAAGTTAGTCGGTGCAACTTCTGGATTTAATCCAACTTCTTCAAAGGCTGTCTTATTATAATAAAGAATTGGTGTTGAAGTATTAAATGGCATCGAGTATAGCTTATCGTCAATCGTATAATAATCTAAAATATTTTCTTCTAAATGAGAGACATCATAACCTTCCTCATCGATGAAATCTTGCATTGGAATCGCATATTCACTGTCAATCATCCATTTCGTTCCGATTTCATATAACTGCATAATATCTGGTCCTGCATTTCCAAGCGCTGAACTTTTCAATTTATTAACAGCATCATCATACGCCCCTTGGTACTCTGCTACCACTCTAATTTCATCTTGAGATTCATTAAAAGCATCGACTAAAGCCGTTATGGCCTCTCCACCTTTACCTCCCATTGAATGCCAAAATGTTAATTCAGTTACATCATTTGCGGCTTGATTTTTATTGCTACATCCCGCTAATAAAGAAGTTCCTAGTACAGTTAACGTTAATAATTTTTTTCTCATCATTTTTCTCTCCTTATCCTTTAATTGATCCGGCTGTCATTCCTTCTACTAGTGAGCGTTGCCCGATAACAAACACTAAAATCGATGGAATTAAAATCAAAATAGCTCCTGCTAAGACAACCCCATAATTACTTCCTTCAGCAAATTGAAGCATGCTAATTCCAATTTGAACGGTACGATTGTTCCCATTATTAATCGTTAGTAATGGCCATAGATATTGATTCCACGTATTAATAAACGTATAGATAGACAATGAAGCGATAGCTGGCTTTGAAATAGGTAGTAAAATCTTGATTAAAAATTTTAAATTACTACATCCATCAATTTTTGCTGCTTCTGATAGTTCTTTAGGAATTGTTAAATAAAACTGTCGAATTAAGAAAATTCCCATAGCTGATGTTAAAAATGGCACAATAAGCACTTGTAAACTATCAGTCCATCCCCATGAACTGACGGTTAAAAAGTTTGAGATAATTGTTGTTTCTGTTGGAATCATCATTGTGGATAACACCATTAAAAATAATAATTTTTTATATTTAAATTCATAAAACGCAAAGGCATAAGCAGCTAAACTCGACGTAATAACTTGACCAATCGTCACAAAAATTGAAACAATCAAACTATTTAAAATAAATCGAAATAATGGAACTGCGTTTAGCGCCTCTCTATAGTTTTCAAACGTTACTTTGCTTGGAAATAGCTTAGGTGGATACTGTGAGATTTCACCTTGTGACATAAAACTTAAAGATAAGGCATATAAGAGGGGACAAATAATCATGAAACAAACTAAACAATTAATACTCGTTAAAATGACTCTATTTTTTTTAGATAGTTGCATTATTGATAATGAACCCCTTTCTTTTCAAATTTAAATTGTAATAAAGTGATACACATCATAATCAAAAATAAAACAATAGCTTGCGTACAAGCCATTTCAAATCGCCCATTAAAGAAAGCTTCACGATAAATGGAGTGAACTAAAACATTCGTTGAATCACCTGGCCCACCTTGTGTTAACAATTTAATCTGTCCAAATGCTTGAAAGGCATTAATAACATTCATAATAATGACTAAAAACAACTGTGGTGAGATCATAGGAAGCATAATATGTTTTAATTTGTGTAAGAAACTTGCTCCATCAATAGATGAACTTTCTAATAATTCAACTGGAATATTATGAAGTCCAGTCGTTAAAAAGATAAAATTAAGCCCTAGATTTAACCAAGTTGTAACGGCAGCCACTGCAACTAAAGCATATTTAGGATCCGTTAACCAACCAATTTCTTGATTTAATATAAAGTTTAAAATCCCATTCGTCGGATGAAAAATCATCATCCAAATGGCAGCTGCCGGTGCTGAAGCTATAGCCATCGGTAATGAAAACATTAACTCATACACACGATTTCCTTTTAATTTGTTATTTGCTAATAAAGCTAAAATAAAGCCTATGACAACTGATGGGATAGCAACTAAAAGAACAAATTTGAATGTAACCATGACTGAATTATAAAATTCAGGAGATTGGAATAACTCAATAAAGTTTTGTAGCCCGACAAATGATTTCATTTCTCCTCTTAAATTAGTTTGATGTAAACTCAAAATAATCGTTTTAATAAATGGATAAAACACAAAGATTGTAAAAAGTGCAAAAGCGGGAGTTAAATAAAGAAATGGTTCTATTTTTCTTATTACTATTCCTTTCTTCTTTTTCTTCAATTGTTCTTTGTCTACAAGTACTATTGGGGTAGACAGAATAGACTGTTGTTCCATATGGACTCCTCCTCATGACAATTCGACTACACCCTCAACTATAACAGCTCAACTTTAATCTTTAATAAATCTAATGTTAAAATTTGTTAACAACTTTAATAATTTATTAAGTTTTATATAAGATTGTTAAATAACTGTTAAATTTTTTCAGATAAATATAAAAAGAGATCTATCTTGATCTCTAAGGTTAATCCTGTCTTTCATCGACTCTTCTAAATTATGATAATCACTAAATTTATGATAATCATAGAATATTTATTATAAAAATGAATTATTTGTCAAATACTAATAATAATTCACTAATTTAGAAATTCGGAAAGGATTGAGTTGATGGCATTTGATAAAATTGTTCTTAAAAACTTACTCAAAAATTTTAATAGCGTCCCTTTTAGTGTAAAGTTTTGGGATGATGAAGTTTTTGTTGTTGGTGAAGGGGAACCGGTATTTAAAGTCTTTATTAATGAACCTATTAATCAAAAAGATTTATTAACGAGTACGTCTTTAGCGCTCGGTGAAGCCTATATGGATAAAAAACTTGAAATTGAAGGTGATTTATATACAGCTCTTGACGCAATTTTAAGACATATTGACCACTTTACTACTGATTTTAAGGCTCTTCCAAAACTTTTTCATAACTCAACAACAAAATCTAAACAAAAAGAAGAAGTTTCCTCTCACTATGATATCGGAAATGATTTTTATAAATTATGGTTAGATGATACACTTTGTTACTCATGTGCTTATTTCAAACATGAAGATGACGATCTTCATCAAGCACAGCTCAATAAAATTGATCATCTGTTAGCAAAACTTCAACTAAAAGAAGGTGAATCGTTACTTGATATCGGTTGTGGATGGGGATGCCTGTTAATTACCGCCGCTAAAAAATATAAAATTAAAGGACTGGGGATAACCCTTAGCCAAGAACAATTTGATGAGTTTTCAAAACGTATTAAAGAAGAACAGCTTGAGGATTACTTAAGTGTAAAATTGATGGACTATCGAGATTTAGAACATTCTAACATGACATTTGATAAAGTTGTGAGTGTTGGAATGATTGAACATGTCGGACGTCCAAATTATGATTTATTCTTAAAAAATGTACATGCTGTCTTAAATCCTGGAGGAATTTTTGTTCTTCATTATATTAGTGGTGTTAAGGAAGGCGAAGGAGATGCTTGGATTCGCAAATATATTTTCCCTGGTGGAACGATTCCATCTCTTCGTGAAATTATCTCCTTATCCGCCGATTATAATTTTCATGTCATTGATGTAGAAAACTTACGCCAACATTATAAAATGACACTTCTACACTGGTATAAAAACTTCGAAGATCACCTTGATGAAATTAGTAAAATGTTCGACGAACGATTTATTCGAATGTGGCGTATGTATTTGTGTTCTTGTGCTGCTTCATTTAATAATGGAGTTATTGATCTTCACCAAATTGTGTTCACTAAAGGCGTAAATAATAATCTTCCACTCACACGTGATTACCTATATCAGAAGTAATCATATAAATAAGAAAAGCGAGAACTCAAAGAGTCTCGCTTTTGCTTTTATTCTTCTATAAATTCAATGATTCCTTCACCTAATTTACTTACACGTGCTAAAGAGTACACGTCATATCCTTTATCGATTAATAATTGACGCCCTGGTTGGAATGATTTTTCAATGACAATTCCAATTCCCGCTACCTTTGCCCCCGCTTCTTCAGCTAAGCGAATCGCACCTAAAGCCGCTTCGCCATTGGCTAAGAAATCATCAATAATTAAAATATGATCATCTTCTGAGATGTATTTCTTAGATAAGGTTAATTCATAGTCTGTTGATTTTGTAAAAGAATGCACAGTTGTTTGATACACCTCATCTTTTAAAACTTTAGATGATTGTTTTTTTAATGTCACCATAGGTAAATTCATTTGCATTGCCGTCATAACAGTCGGTGCAATTCCAGAACTTTCAATCGTAAAGATTTTAGTCACTCCATGATTTTCGAAATATTTCTTAAACTCAGTTCCAATCTTATACATTAAGTGGGCATCCACCCCATGATTTAAAAAAGAATCTACTTTTAGAACTGTCTCATTTAATGCCATTCCATCATTTAAAATTCGTTGTTTTAAAGCTTCCACCTAAGCAACCTCCACTTTTTCTAACTTTACTTCACTCTCTCTAGTCTCTTTTAATACTAAGTTTAAAACTAATGCAACAATCGTTCCTGTTGAAATTCCTGATGCAAAAATCATTTGTAAGGCTTCAGGTAATCCCGAAATAAAATCTGGACGGAACGTTACACCTAAACCTAGTGCCATTGAAGTCGCAATAATTAACAGATTACGATCTGTTAACTCGACACGACTTAATGTCTTAATTCCAGCTGCAGCAACCATACCAAACATCACAAGTCCAACTCCGCCTAATACTGGTTGTGGGATTCCATTAATCACACCTGCTAACTTAGGGAATAATCCTAAACAAACAAGTAAAATACCTGCCATTACTGCTACGTGCTTACTTGCAACTTTCGTTAAAGAAATTAAACCAACATTTTGACTAAATGAAGTATTAGAGAATGACCCCACTAATCCACCGCAAATACTACCAAAACCATCAGCTAAAATTCCAGCCCCAATTTTTTTATCTGTCATTTCAACATCAGATGTTTCTCCAATAGCTTTTAAACATCCGACTGTTTCAATCGTCGTTACGAAATAAGCAGGAATAAATGCTAAAACAGCCTTCCAATCAAAAGTGATTCCATATTCCAAAATATTAGGCATCGCAAACCAACTTGCCTCTGTAACTGATGTAAAATCAACCATCTCAAGTGGAATACAAACAACATAACCAACAATCATCCCAATTAAGATAGAAGCACTACTGATTATTCCTTTACCATAACGATTTAATAATAGTGTAACAACTAAAACTAACATTGCGATTGAAACATTTAATAAACTTCCATAATCAGCAGCACCACTTCCACCAGCTGCCCAATCAATAGAAACAGGTAATAATGTTAACCCAATTAAACAAACAACAGTTCCTGTTACAATTGGTGGAAATAGCTTCATTAATGGTTTAATAAAGAAACTTAAAATAATCTCAAATAATGAACCTAAAATCGTTGCTCCAACAATACCAGCCATTCCTAATGTTGATCCTACTGAAATAGCAGGTGAAACAAACGTAAAATCTGTTCCCATAATACAAGCCACACGAGCCCCAGCAGGTCCTACTCCATAAGCCTGAATAATAGTTGCTAACCCAGCTGCTAAAATTGATGCACTAATTAATGACGTAGTCATGGCACTATCAAATCCTAATGCGCCCGAAATGACAAGTGGCACGACAACAATTCCCGAAAAAGCTGCAAAAATATGTTGTAAGCCAAATAAAACTTTCTTTCCAACTGTCGGATTATCATCGACTCCATAAATTAAATTGGTTTGACTGAAATTTTGTTCTTTGTTACTCATCTCCATCATACACTCCTTTTTCTGTATAGAAACAGAGAAATAATCTACATTATGCAGGATTATCCTCAGTTCCTAAGCCTTTTTTAATTCAAGGCTAACTAGTGCCCAGATAAAAATTTTATATAGATAAATTTTATCTAGGTTTACCTACTTATGGCCAAGTAGTTATTAAAAAAGCAGCACCTCATCTTAAAATGAGGTGCTGCCAAAATAGATATATAATTAAAAATTATATATCAAAAAATCATCCAACAGCGCCTCGTAGTCTGCACTTTTACGGTTTGCAGGTAGAAACACCCAGTCCATATTACCAGGCATATACGAGTCCGTATTCATTTTTACAACTTTATTATATTATGCTATCTTTTAAACTACAATAAATTTCCATATTTATTTCATTTTTTTGTAAATAGATATCAGATTTTTCAAATAAACAGCCAACTCTATCATTGAGGTGGCTTTTAAATCTGATTAATTCCAGCGTAATCCTTTTGGATAATGATTTTTTAACATGTTATTAGCAAGCTTAGCCCATCCAAGTGAATATCCATCGACACAAACTAAATACCACCCCTTTTCACCTTCAAAAGGAATTGTTTCTCCACGTAGATATGCATGAATCTCTTCACTATTAGACGCAAATGAAACTGAATGTTTCACCTCTTGAGGAGTTAATGATAAGGCTAATGCATGTGATGGTTCAAAACGATTTTTCTTAATCGTCCCTAAATGCCATCCTGCACGAACTACTTTTACCCCTTCAAACGTTAACATCTCTTCAGGCACGACATAAAGTTGATCTCCAAATAACACATAATCTCCTTTTGGAACATCCACTAATGTCTCTTTTGCGAATGTTAAAAATTCTTGAAGTTTTTTCTTATCCTTTAATGGCTTAACATATTGGCGTTTTGGTTCCTCAAAATCATCTTCTTCAACTTTTCTTAAAACGGCTACATAGTGACCTTCCCCATGAATATGATGGGGCCATAAACGATATGTCTTTTCAATTCCTTCAACGTCTTCGTTCGCCCATTCTAATCGTCCAGGTTTAAACCCTTCATAGGCATTCATCGACTCAATCTCAAACTCTGGATGATATTTAATAAATTGGGCAATTGCTTGTTCATTTTCTTCAGGTGCAAATGTACAAGTCGAATAGACAATACGTCCCCCTGGTTTTAACATCTTTGCCGCTTCCTCTAAAATATCTTGTTGACGATTTGCGCAAATTTCGACATTTTCTAAGCTCCACTCTTCTTGTGCGACCTCATCTTTTCTAAACATTCCTTCTCCTGAGCATGGTGCATCAACAACGATACGATCAAAATAGACAGGGAAATGCTTTGCTAATTTCTGTGGGCTTTCATTTAATACAATTGCATTTTTTATCCCCATGCGCTCAATGTTTTGTGAGAGAATTTTAGCACGCTGTGGATAAATTTCATTCGTGATTAACAAACCATCTTGTTGCAACTGTGAAGCAACATGTGTACTTTTTCCACCAGGAGCAGCACATAAATCTAATACTTTCTCCCCCGGTACAGCCTCAACGAATGTCCCAACTGACATCGCACTTGGCTCTTGAATATAATAAAGTCCCGCTTCATGGTAAGGATGCTTCCCTGGTCGGTCAGCTTGTTGATAAAAGTATCCTTCCTTTACCCATGGAATGGGTCTTAATGTAAATGGATTTAAAGCTTCAAATTGTGTAATAGTAATTTTTAATGTGTTAAGACGTAACCCAAGAGATTTCTCTTGTTCATAACTATTAATAAACTCTTCATACTCCTCATTAAGTAACGTCTTCATTTTATCTAAAAAGTCTTTTGGTAACGACATTTTCGACTCATCCTTTCGTCCTTAGCTCTATTTATGGATTATAGTATAAAAGCGTCAGGCTTTAAATAAATAGTTAAAAATTTTTATCAAAAAAATATCTTTATTTTACTTATCCACAACTTATTACTTCTAATAAAATCCTTTCATCTCACTTCTTTTAGTCGTTTAACTCAATCTTTAATAGTATTGACTAGTGAAAAATAAATACCTTAACATAAAAACACCCTAACAAAATTACTGTCAGGGTGTCTTTATGTTAAAGATAATGTTAAACACATCAATTAATTCTAATTTTAGAAATTCTTTAGTTAGATAAGATTTATAAGAAATGTGACATCTATATATAAACAGATAAGTATTCTACATCTAAGATGTCAAACCAAAAATACTGATATCCTTTATTTATAAAGACACCCTATCGTCCAAGGGTCACCTAGAGATTTCTAAAAGAAATCTACTCCTCCGCTACTAGGGCTTAAAAATTTTCTATGAAGAAAATTTATCTGGACTTATATAGTGTGATTTCCCATTCATTTCCCCAAAAACAGTTTCATTTTTTTAGCAACGATTTTACCTTTTAAATTGAAACTAACTGCTTCTTTAGGCCATATTATTCATACAATTAAAAGAATAATCCCTACGATGAATCACCTTACTTTTTATAGCTTGTTTGGCGCTCGCTGCATCATCTTTAAATCCCCTTTCTTTTTGAACAAAAAAAGCCACGTTTATCGGAAAATAAACGTGACTTTACCTGAGCATTATTAAAAATTCGCAAACTCTTTATATAGAATTTACACACCTTAAATATCTCTACCCAACTTAATTATACAGAATCAAAACATCAATGATCTCATTCAGCTCAACATTTTATCTCCTAAATATCTTTATGTTGAAAATCAATAAAACATTCCATGAATGTGATTATTCTATATAATTAAATTTTAAATCAGTCCCAATTATAATTCCAATAGTATAAATCTTTCCCATTATACAGATATAAATTTTCTCCTATTCGATCCAACCATTACAAACATATTTTCAGTATCTAAAAAATCAATTTCATACCCTATTTAATCATTTTATGGTATCAACAACCACTTTATAGTCAACTTTATTATAACATCATTTTTCTACAAATAAACTGTTTTTTCATTCAGAAAACGTTTTATATGTTCGTTGAATGTGTAAAATGATTCGCCAATAACTAAAATTGAAAAAAAATAACATTTTTTTCACATAAAACAGACATTAGAATGAACCCTAATTTAAATACATTCCATCTGGAAAACTTTCTGTTAAATAACTTACAATCTTACAATCCAAAATCCAATAATCACCTAATAAAATACTATCAAATTCGAATTCATTCGACACCTTATAACAATGCTGTATTTCCTATTATTTCTTTATATGATATAATAAAACATATATTTATAATTGGGATAGGAGTTATGAAGATGAGAAAACCAGTACGTAAAGCCGTGATTCCAGCCGCAGGATTTGGAACACGATTCTTACCAGCAACAAAATCACAACCAAAGGAAATGTTACCGATCGTTGATAAACCAACCATTCAATACATTATTGAAGAAGCGATTGCTTCTGGAATTGAAGAAATCTTAATTGTCACAAGTTCAACCAAACGTTCAATCGAAGATCACTTCGATAAATCATACGAGCTTGAAGATACACTTGAGAAAAAAGGGAAAAAAGACATGTTAGAGATGGTTCAAAACATTTCAAACATGGCCCAAATTCACTATATTCGTCAAAAAGAAGCCAACGGTTTAGGACATGCCATTTTATGTGCAAAAACCTTCATTGGAAATGAACCATTCGCCGTTTTACTAGGTGATGATATCGTGGTTAACGATGAAAACCCAGCAACAAAACAATTAATTCAAGCTTACGAGAAAAATGGATGCTCAATTATGGGGGTTCAAACAGTAGCAGATGAAGACGTTTCTAAGTATGGAATCATGAAACCATCAAAATCACATCAACCAGATGGACGCATGGTAAAATTATCTGGAATGGTTGAAAAACCAAAACAAGAAGAAGCACCATCTAACTTAGCCGTCATGGGACGCTACGTCTTAACACCAGAAATCTTTGAAATGTTAGAAACTCAAGAGGCTGGTGCTGGTGGAGAAATCCAATTAACAGATGCTATCGACCGATTAATGGATCGTCAAGCCGTTTACGCATATGACTTTGAAGGACAACGTTATGATGTTGGAGATAAATTCGGCTTCATCAAAGCAACCATCGACTTCTCACTAAACCGTGCTGATCTAAAAGATCAAGTACAAGCTTACTTAAAAGAATTAATGGCCTAACCTCATGAACAGAAACTCATTTTAAAAAAACTCTGAGATAATTCCTATAAAATATAAAGAAACTGAAACACTCATTTGTTTCAGTTTTTTTATATATGATATTATTTTATCATCCATCTCCCTCACTAAAAACTCACCACTCTCCAATTAAATTATGGTCGTCTACTTTATTCATCAAATTTAACGTTAAAGATATTCGTATAATCTATCTATTCAAAATACATTAATTTATGATACCTCTTAACACCAAATACCTTCATCCATTATAAAAAGAGCTTCTTTGATAGAAGCTCTTTTTATATATGTGTTTGTGTGTGTGATATAGTTTATTATCTAGATTTACGTTCTAATTTTTTATCCCTTGTAAAATAGTGAGCGAATGTTCCTACCACTAGCAATCCAAGCCCTGACATGGCATACCCTAAGTTTTGTATACCTGTCACTGGTTTATTATTTGAGTTAACTGATGGTTGAGTTGTATTTTGAGGTTCCTTATCTTCAAAATTTGAATTTTGATCTTTCTCATCATCTAATGTTAAATCATTATCATCTTCAGCTGGTGGTGTTGGTTGATTATTATCTTCTTCAACCGGTGGTGTTGGTTGATTATTATCTTCTTCAACCGGTGGTAATACCGGTTTACAGAGGTCTTTATCTCCAACAATTGTTTTTATATCATTAATAAATGATTCAATCTTTTGGACAAAATCTTTTTTTGCCTTAATTGCTTCATAGTATTGTTTGCTTTCAATCAAGTCTGAAATTAATTGTAATTGCGCTTCCAGTTCGCTAATTCCCATTTTTACTGTTTCAATTAAAGCCTGACCTGATTCGGAATTCATGCAAGCCTCTGCTTTTTCAATCCATTGTTCTAATACTTCTAATTTAGTCGCTAAATCTGCTTCAACTTGAGTCACGACTTTTTCAATGTATTTATCTAATTGTTTAATAAATTCAACCATTTCATTACGAATTTGTTCTTCTGTTTTCGTTAAAATATTTTGAATTAATTCTTGAATTTGATCTTTTATTAACTCAACTTCTTGTTGTAATTGATCAGATTGAAGATAATCTTCAATTTCTTGAATAACTTCAATTAAAGCTTTTAAATCTTTAAGTGTTTGTTGAATTTGTTTTAACTCATCTGAATTTAAAATTTTATTAACAAAATTTTCAACATCTTTAATTAATTGATCGACTTGAGTTTGGACAGCCCCTGCTCCTTGAGTAATTAAATCTTGAATAAGAGCTTCCATTTTTGTTTCTAATTTTGCTAGCTCTTCTTTAATAACTGCTTCTAAATCAGTATCTAGCTGCCCTGATTCAATATATTCTTTTAATTTCTCTAATTGTTCTCTGGCTTCTACTAGCTTTATATACGCATCTGAAGTTGTGACTTTATCAATAACTGATTGAATTAACTCATCCTTTTCTGGATTATACTGATACCAAATTACAGCTCGTAATGTAATGGTTGTTAAAGAGATTATATCCACATCATCACTAATCGTTGAGATGACATCATTAATGATTACCTCAGCTGACTCTCCTTCAAGAACACCCTCTAAAACCATATTTATAACTGTTGTATAGTCAACTTTTGATGCATTTTGACTGATCCAGCTTACTAAATCATTAACAATTAACTCTAAAGTATCTTTTTCAATTTGAGAGACTAAAGTATTCCAAATATTAGCCGCTGTTTCTAACGCTAATTTTTGAGCAGGTAAGGATATATTCAAAGAAATTTCTGCATCTTTTCCCGTTAATGAGCGATTTGAGTCAATGTATGACTGTGAACTATCTACCGCTGCTTTAGCTACTTTATAGGCTTCATCGATGCCAGGGGCTCCTTGATAACGTTCGTAATCAGTTTCTAATTTTTCACTAAAAGAAGTCACTTTTTGTTGGAATTCATCTAAAGCTTTATTTAAATCTTGATGGTTCGAATCTATCCCACCACTTTCAATATACTCATTCCATTCTGATTGGGCCGATTCAAATTTTGCCTTAGCCCCAACCAGTGGTAAGTTGAAACTAATTAATGCATTCTTAGCTTCATTCCCTATTTTATACTGATTATCTTGAATAAAAGTTTTAGCTTCAGCAATCGCTGCGTCTGCTTTAGCCTTTTGTGAATCAATATCTATTATTCTTGAAAATGATTCATAGTCTTCAGCTACTTTTGCTTCAAATGCTTCAATAGTTTGGTTAAACTCAACTAATGTTGTTTCAAGTTTTGTTGTATAATCATTCATCCATCCACTATCTACATAATTATCCCAGCGATTAATAACTAAATCAAAGGCACCGTGAGCAGCAATTAGAGCTGGTTTTGCTATCAAATCAAATTTATAATTTGTATCCGCTGCCTGACGTAAAATTTTTGCTCCATCTTGTGCTGCCTTTACCTCAATTTCTAACGTATCTAAACTTAATCCTTCTTCTAATAACTTCGCTTCTACTTCTTCTCGTTGTGATTCAACTTTTGTTAAGAATTCATCCGCATCTTGATAAAGGTGTGCTTTCATGTCACTAACTGATAAATCACTAAACGATCCTGAGACTGGAGTAGATAGTGCTTCAATCTCTTCCTCAACTACTGGCTCAACCTCAACAGATACCTGATACGATGCTTCAACTGAATTCTCTGATGTCACTTCTGCAATAGATGTGTCGAATGATGATTGAACTTCAAGATTCACTTCTGCCTCAGCAATTTGTTGCTCTAAATCTTGGATGAGCCCCTCATAAAATGCTTCTTTCATTCGATTGGTTTCAACCGCCGCTGATACCGTTGGTAGTGTGCTTTGGGCAATCACAGCTGCTGATAACCCTGAAACTAATACTTTCTTATACAACTTTATTGTCCCCCTATTCCTTATATTCCTAATAAAGTTTCATATTAGAAATTAAAATTATTCACATCGTGAATTATACATTATTTGTAATTTAACAAGATATTTCTGACAAAATTATCTAAAAAAATACAATTTATCCCAAACTATTCACCATAAAAATGTAAAAAGCGTTGAGTCCTTAGTGGAATCAACGCTTTTTCTCTATTTTTTATTTCACCTTTTAAGTGAAGCATTTTGCTATGAAAATAATCTCTCATTTGATATCGTTTTAATCGCCAAACCAAAACATATTTAAGGAGAGATTACTTTTTTATGATACATCAACATCAACACCAACTTCATTTCAATAAAAAGATTAAATTTAATTTCAAAGGTGGAGATTTAACGTCGGATGCAGGACTTTTATTAATCCAAGAATTTATGTATCACATGAAGTTCCCAGCACTCTTAAAACAATATTTCCATTTAGACAACGATCAAGCGATTCGAATGCATACGAATCATGATCTTTGTCTTCAACAAATTCATCAAACCATTGCTGGTTATCACTGTGCAGATGATGCCGATGAATTAAAAGTTGAACCCTCACTAACAACTTTGTTTGATAAGCCCTCGTTAGCTTCTCAACCAACTTTATCTCGCTTTGCACATCGACTGACGAAGGAAACAAGCAAGCAATTTGAACTCATCAATCAAAAACTATTATCGCAATTTTATCAAGTCGAAACTCCTAATCATTTTATTTTTGATGTGAATTCCACTCATTTTCAGACCTATGGTCATCAATATGGGAAGGCCTTTAATGCCCACTATCAAGCACAAGGATTCCATCCTTTGATGGTTTTTGATGGAATGACTGGAGACTGTTTAAAAGTTGAGCTTCGTGCGGGGAATAGGGTCCCCATCTTGCAAAGCAAGTTTACTCCTTTGATGGGCATTATATACTTCAAGGAATATCGTCTCTTTTATCAGTCCCTTATTATCACGCTATCAAAAGGAGTTTCCATCGAGCTATCGACTTATTCGTGGGGATAGTAGATTTGCCCATAAGGAACTTTATAAGTTATGCGAAATGCGAAATGTTAAACACAAACTATGTGATCCGTTTAAAGGCAAGCGTCACTCTCTATCGTTTAGCTAAAGAAGTAACGGATCAGTTTTTGGAAGAGTGTTCGCTTCAATATTCTCAACAATTCTATGGGGAGTTTGACTATCAAGCAAAAAATTGGAATCAATCCAGACGTGTCATCGTTCAAGTCAGACGTCAAGGAGGTGAACTCATTCCTGACTATTTATTTTTAGTGACAAACATGGAAACAAGACCAGAGATGGTTGTCAGTCTATACGCTAAACGTGGGACGATGGAAAACTATATCAAGGAATGTAAAAGTGGCTTTAGAATGGATAAAGTCAGTCATAACCACTTGATGACTAATGTCAATCGAATTCAACTCGTAGTGTTAGCCTATAATCTCATGAATGGATTCAGACGATTAACGTTACCTCATGAGTTTTCTAAGATGCAGATTGAAACCTTACGGACAAAACTCATTAAAATTGCTGTGAAACAAGCACGAAGAATCCTATTTCAACGCTGTAGTCACTATCCCTACAAAGAAATTTTTCATCACTGTTTAAAAACGATTCAGGCAATTCAGTTAGAGTAAGTGACTGAAGTCGTTCTTTGAAAATGAGATATTTTTTAGAGAAACACATCACCAAGGGGGGAGTCTACCCTTTTTTAGTTAGTTGGAGTATCGATATC
>JAUMTV010000027.1 GCA_030531025.1 Turicibacter sp. | reverse complement strand
AGTAAATGATTTTTTTTATTTTTACGGAACATAAACGAAAGAAACAGGTGTTGATTCAACTTGTGCTTGTGAAAGAGCAGTCACAGCATACGTATAAACCGCATTAGGATCAGCGGATCCATCGGTATACGTTTGAACAGAATCTCCTTTCACACGTCCAATAACATCTAAAATATAACTCGCATCTGAGAAATCAATCGTTTCTCGATATCTTGCACGTGGAACGCGATAAATAACATAGTATTGACTATTATTTTCAGGTGTATCTTCAAACTGAATTAAGTTACAATCATCATCACAACGTGTCACGATTAAATTTTTCACTGGATTTGTTTGTCTCATTTGCAACCATGGACGAGGTGGAACAAGACTATACGTTGTAAAAACTTCATTTTCTAAACGTCGATTGGCTTCATTTAAAATTTGCTCACCTGGCATATTATTATCTTGAGGAACTAAGTTATGATACGTAAAGAAAGCAAAACCATCATTATTTGAGAGCGTTCTAAGATAACGAATCTCATCAACGATTTCCTCAGGATTTTGCCAGGCTGGATTTTGATAATCTTCGTTATATAAATATAAACCTAATCCCATATAAAGTTGAGTTCGTGAATTTGCCACCACTTGGTTCCACCAAGCTGAAACTTCTGCAAAAGAAGAAAGACGATCAGATAATGACCAATAATTTTGAGGGACAATATAATCTAACCACTCTTCATCTACCCACAATTTTGAATTAACATATTCACTTAACGATGAAAGTTGCGCAGATGACGTATTTGATCCAACTCCACCTGTTTCTTCTGCAGATGCCCAGACTCCAAATGGACTAATTCCAAAGGCGATACTCTTTCCATTTTCCACATCATATTGGTGAATGGTTCGAGATAAATTATAAATCAGTTGATTAATATTTTGCTCTCGCCACGTATCAATGTCTTGGTTTGGTTGACGATAAGTTTCATACGTTTGATAATCCGGACTCTCATCTGCAAAGCTAATTACGGTTGGTTGTCCATTTACTTCTGTCTCATAGGAATAAGGATAAAAATAGTCATCAAAGTGGACTGCATCGATATTATACTTCTCAACAACTTCCATTACTGTTTGGATGATAAACTCTTGGACCGCAGGAACACCTGGATCTAAATAAAGTTGTCGATTAAAATAATAAATCCAATCTGGATGTCGTCTTGCATAATGAGTGTCTGCTAATGAATTTAAAAGACTCTCTTTTGTCGAATTAGTCCCACCTGCTGGGGTTAAACGAAACGGATTAAACCAAGCATGAAACTCAATGCCTGCTAAATGTGTCACTTCGATCATCCAAGTCAATGGATCAAAATCTCCCCAATTAGGTTTAACTCCTTGTTCACCTGTCAAATAAACACTCCATGGATTGACTCCTGATTCATAAAATGCATCTCCTTCAGGACGAACTTGAAAAAAGATTGTATTTAATGTTAAAGACTTACAACGTCTAATAATGGATAAAAACTCGGATTTAAATAAATCTACATTAAATCCGTTCGCATAAACAGCTGAACTTGGAAAATCGTTATTACGGACTGTAGTAATCCAAACCCCACGAAGTTCCTCTTTTTTTGGACTTAACGTTTTAGGTACGTAAACCACTTGTCCACCTACTGTCACTGGCTGCTGTGTGAATGCATTAGTCAGTGTCATTAAATTAGTGGTTGATGTATCTTGTCGTAAAGGTGTAACTCCACCAGAATCACGCTGTTCATGATTTGAATTTTCTGTTGAATCCACACGTGTACGCTCTCGTACTTGTTGACAATATGGACAATCACATGTCAGTGTATAAGTATGAATTTTATAGTTTCCCATCTTTTTATAAGATATTGACTGATTCCTTTCATCAATCAATATCTTCCCCCTCCTTTCATATCATCTTCAATATTTTAAACCTCTTGTTGTCATCCTCTTTATACTGAATTAGTATATGAAAAGAATATAAAGATGGTGCCTAGATATAAAAAGAGCATTGGTAATCAATGCTCAAGGAATAGACAATTAAGATGCTACTTTATTTTTATGCTCTAAACGTAATTTATCAGCGATCATCGCAATAAATTCAGAATTTGTAGGTTTTGATTTTGAAACACTTACTGTATAACCAAAAATATTTGAAATAGCTTCAATATTTCCACGATTCCATGCAACTTCAATCGCATGACGAATAGCACGTTCTACGCGTGATGCAGTTGTTTTATATTTTTTTGCTACATCTGGATATAATACTTTTGTAATTGAACCTAATAATTCAATGTCATTATAAACCATATTGATTGATTCTCTTAAGTATAAATATCCTTTAATATGTGCAGGAACACCCATTTCATGTAAGATATTTGTAATTTCTGATTCTAAATCAAACTCTTTTGTCGTTTGACGATTTCCATATAAATTATTCATTGGTTTTGATACTTCCGTTGCATCAAAGCGCACATTGATATCACGAATGATTTTTACAATTTTATTAATTTCAAAAGGTTTCATAATAAAATATGACGCTCCAAGCTCCGCCGCACGCATCATAATTTTTTCTTGATTAAATGCAGTAAACATAATAATATGTCGTGGACGTTTATAAAGTGTTGGATTTTCTTTTAATTCCTCTAATACACTTACCCCATCAAGATCTGGCATAACAACGTCTAATAATAAAATATCAATTTCACGTTGTCGTAACACCGATAAAACCTCATTACCATTTCCCGCTACTTCTACAACTTCCATGTCATCTTGTAAGGAAATATACTCAGATAATACCGTTATTAATTCTTTATTGTCGTCAGCTAATAGAACTTTTAATTTATTCATTTTATGGCCCCCTAATTTTTCCGGTTATATATCTATTAAATTACACTTCCTTACATTTTTCAATAATTACTTCATAGTTTTTAAGAGTTTATAAATTTTCGCAAATATATTCGACAAATATTTTTTATCATGTTTTGTCTTTTATTTCGATTGGCGTAAGATTATCTTTTTCTTGTCTTATTCTGTCGAAAAAACACTTTTGCAATTTTATGCAGCATCAGACTGTATTTTTGATTGATGATAATCAATTCCTAACTCTTGTAACATCCACTCAATGAAAATTCCATAGCCCATTGTGGAATCATGAACAAGGACATGTGTAACGGCTCCTATTATTTTACCATCCTGTATAATAGGGCTCCCACTCATCCCCTGAACAATTCCGCCAGTTTCTTCAAGTAATCGTGGATCGGTAACTACATATTTAATTCCCTTGATTGCCTTCTGTGTTTGAGTACTAACTTCCGTGATATTTATATCAAAGGCTTCTACTTTATTTCCATTTAGAACTGTTAAAATTTGAGCCGGACCTGTTTTAACCTCATTAGTATAGGCAATTGGCATGAGTTCTTTATGACTAAAAATATCAGAAGACATCACTCCGTAAATTCCGAAATTATTATTTTTTTCTAAAGTTCCTAGTTTTTCATCAAACATAATATCTGCTACTTTTTCACCTGGCTTTCCACTGGTTGCTTTACGAACAGAAATAACATTAGAATTAATAATTTCTCCATTTTTAACACTGACTAATTGATTAGTATCTTGGTCAATGATTTCATGCCCTAAAGCACCGTACTTATTGGAATTGGGGTCAATGAAGCTTAAGGTTCCAATTCCCGCTAACTTATCTCTTAAATAAAGTCCTGTCGTCATCACTCCATCTGTCGATGTAACCGGATGAACAGTTAAGTGTGACGTTTTTCCTTGACGATTAATGGTGAGTATCATTTGTTTACTTTCTTGAGCGAGTAACAATTGCTCTTTATATTGCTCTATAGTTGTTACTTTTTGATTATTTACAGCTAAAATTATATCTCCTTTCAGGACTCCTGCTTCTTTTGCTGGGTTGATTGTACCTTCTGTTGTATTCACAAGGTAAGTATCTACCACCACAAGGCCATCTGTTTGAATTTTAATCCCAATCGCATCACCACCAGGTATAAGCATATAACGATCAACATTTTGACTTACTGGTGTCGACTCTTTATCTGAAAAATGCGAAACTTCATAAATTTTTCGTTTTTCATCAATATGTAAAAGTTGTTCATTATTAGATTGTGCCCATGCATACTCTTGTGCAGGAGCGCTAATACTTAATAACGAGAAGACAAATATTAATATATTATGAGCCAAAAAGCTTTTTTTATTTAATTTTTTATTCATATTGCGCCTCCTTTCAACTTTATTCGACACGAACTACAACATTATTATGGCTTTTTCACTATTAAATATAAAAAAAAAAGAATTCCAATTTTTCTGTTTAAGTAAACAAAAACTTGGAATTCTTCTTATTACAGTTATTGTAGGAGTTGTTTAGCATTTAACAATGCGGATTCAGTTACATTATCTCCACTTAGCATTCTTGCCACTTCATGAACGCGTTCTTCCATTGTTAATTTTTTTACTGCTGTAACTGTTCGACCTACTTTTTCATATTTACTAACATGAATATGATGATCAGCAAGTGATGCGACTTGTGGTAAATGGGTAATACAAAGAACTTGTTTTTGTTTTGCAATTTCTTTCATTTTTGACCCAATACTTGACGCAATTTGACCACTGACTCCGGTATCAATTTCATCAAATATAATCGTTGACACATATTGTCCACGATTTAAGATTGTTTTTAATGCAAGCATAATACGAGATAACTCTCCGCCTGATGCCACTTTATTTAATGGTTTCATCGGTTCACCTTTATTCGTACTTAATAAAAATTGAATTTCATAAATTCCATGAGTCGAAAAAATCGTATTTAAAAGATCATCGGTTTTTAAACGGTTAAACTCAATATCGAACTGGGCATTATAAAGCTGTAAATCATGTAATTCTGCTATTAATTGTGTTTTAATTCGGTCTGCAATCTCTACACGTTTTTGATTTAACATTTCTCCGGCGTCAACCAATTCTTGATGTGCTTTCTCTAATGCCTCATATAAAGATTGCTCATAATGTTCCGAATCTTCGATTTGATCTAATTCCGTTACAATTTGCTCATAATAATTGATAATTTCATCAACTTCTAAACGATATTTACGTTTTAATTGTTGTAATTCATTTAATCGAGATTCAATTTCTTCCAGTTCATCAGGATAATAATTCAATTGATCAAGCTTTGATGAAATGAAATCCATGAATTCTTCCAATCCATAATAAATATCACCCATTTGAGACACTGCTGATGATAAACTTTCATCAATATTTGCTAATGATTGAGTAGCATTATAGGCTTGATACAACCGCTCAACTGCTCCACCTTCACAATTTAAATCATGTAAAATTTGCCCATATGTTTTATGAAGCTTATCTGAATTTAAAATAAGATGACGGCGCTCTTCTAATTCTTCAAGTTCACCTTTTTTTAAATTTGCTTTTTCGATCTCATTCTTTTGAAATAAAATTAAATCTAATCGCTTTTGTATGTCTTCAGCATTCTTTTTAAAATTTATATAGGCTTGCTTCGCTTGATTGAAATTTTTCAGAGCCTTCTGATAACTCTCATTAATAATATGAACTTCTTCTGTTAAATCAAAATTATCAATCAACTGATAGTTGTACTCATTATGAAATAAACGATGGGTATCATGTTGAACATGAATATCTACTAAATATTGTCCAATTTCTTTCAATTGATTAGCTGATAGTAGCTCGCCATTGACGCGAATTTGTCCACTTCCAACACGCTTTATTGTTCGTTTAATTAACAACTGATCATCGACAGGAATATTTTGCTCGAAAAGATAAGCTTTTAATGGTTCATTTTTTTCAATTTCAAAGATACCTTCAATGACTGCCATCTCTTCATGATGACGGATAAAGTCAGTCGATGCACGGTCACCAATTAATAATGAAATAGCATCAATAATAATAGATTTTCCGGCACCTGTTTCACCTGTTAAAACGGTCATATTTTTATTTAAGTCTAATTGCAAAGATTCGATAATCGCCATGTTCTGAATTGACAAATGCGATAACATATTAACCACCTACTATAACTGATTATGTGCATCGCTTACGACTTGAACAATATCTTTTTCGTAAACGTTTGTTCGCATATCTTCATTATAGCCTATATGTACCAAAAATTCAATATTTCCTTCTCCACCTTTGATTGGCGAGTAAGTTAACCCTAAGACACTTAATTCAAGCGCAGTAATAAAATCAAGAATGTCTTGGATAACTTTAATATGGACTTTAGCATCACGAACAATTCCTTTTTTTCCAACTTGATCTTTACCCGCTTCAAATTGTGGCTTAATTAAAGCAACAATCTCTCCTTCTTTTTTCAATAACTGCTTTAATACAGGGAAAATAATTTTTAAAGAGATAAATGAAACATCAATACAAGCAAACTCTGGTGCTCCGTATTTTAAATCTTCTGGTGTCATGTAACGGAAATTTGTACGTTCCATACAGATGACACGTTCATCTTGTCGCATTTTCCAATCTAATTGATTATAACCAACATCAACAGCATATGATAACTTAGCGCCATTTTGTAAGGCACAATCTGTGAATCCACCTGTTGAAGCACCAATATCAATAATTGTCTTTCCAGTTAAATCAATATTAAAGGTTTGAATGGCTTTTTCTAGTTTAAATCCACCACGACTAACGTATGGACACACATTTCCCTTAACTGTAATCGTTGATTCGATTGGTACTTTTTCTCCAGGTTTATCAATACGCTCTTGATCCACTAATACTAGACCTGCCATCACGGCACGCTTAGCATTTTCACGTGAACTAAAATATCCTAATTGTGTTAATAACACATCTATACGTTCTTTTTTCATGTTTTTGACACCGACCTATTTTTAATTACTTCTTTAATTTCTTCTTTTATATCTTGAAGTGAAAGATGAAGTTCCTCTAGCACTTCCGGTACACTACCATGTTGGACATAAAGATCTGGGACACCCATTCGTTTCACATCTACAACTTGATTCGTCTCATTATAATACTCTAAAATCGCTGTTCCTAAACCACCAATCATCGCTGATTCTTCATAAACAATGAGCGGCACTTGACACTGTGCTAATTCATCTAAAAGCTTATAATCTAATGGTTTGATAAAGCGAGCATTAACAACTCCAACTTCTAACTTTTCAGTTTGACTTAACTGCTCTGCCAACTCCACTAAGTCTTCTAAGATTGGCCCCATCGAAATCACATAGGCCATCGTTCCTGTTCTTAATATTTGCCATGATCCAATTGGAATTTGCTTCCACGAATTATAAGAAGGCGTTACATTTGCAATATTACCACGAGGATAACGAATTGCAACAGGCCCATTGATTTGATAAGCAGTATATAATAAATCATAAGCTTCATTAGCATCCTTTGGCATCATCATAACCATATTGGGGATGGGACGTAACATTGGAATATCATAAAGTCCTTGATGTGTTTCTCCATCCGCCCCAACAATACCAGCACGATCGACACCAAAAACAACATTTAGTTCTTGGCGAGCTACATCATGATGAACCTGATCAAAGGCGCGCTTAAAGAATGTGGAATAGATCGATACAAACGGCTTCATACCTTGGGTTGCCATCCCACCCGCCATTGTCACAGCGTGCTCTTCGGCGATTCCAACGTCAATTAAACGATCCGGATAAAGTTGTTGATATTCATTTAAAGCCGATCCATTGATCATTGCCGGAGTAATGACCGCCACACGCGAATCATGTTTCGTTAATTCAATTAACCCATTACAAATAAGTTTACTCCAAGAAACTGTGTTTTCTTTTTGTGAGATAGCAACTTCACCTGTTTCTTTATTAAACTTTCCAATCCCGTGCCATGTTCCGAGTTTATCTTCTTCAGCATAAGAAAAACCTTTTCCTTTTGTTGTTTTCACATGAACAATGACCGGTTTATCGGCTTTTTTAGCAAAGTTTAAATTTTTAATTAAATCATCTAAGTTATGACCATCGACAGGTCCAAAGTATTTAAAGCCCATTGCATCAAAAGGAATCTCTCCAATGACAAATCGCTTTAAGCTACCTTTAGCACGATACATGACACGATTTAAAAAGCTTGTATTTTTTAATAATTTTTTTAAACAGCGTTTTGTTGTTAAATACGATTCATTCGTACGAATGCTTCCAAACAGGTTATGTAAAGCACCTACATTCGGTGAGATAGCCATTTCATTATCATTGATAATAACGATTAAACGCTTATTTGTGTGACCAATCTGATTTAACGCTTCATACGCCATTCCACCTGTTAGCGAGCCATCACCAATCACAGCAACAACGTGATAATCTTCATCACTTAAGTCTCTTGCATAGGCCATTCCAACAGCAGCAGAAATCGAAGTAGAAGCATGACCTGTTTCCCAACAATCGTGTACGGACTCTTTACGCTTGGGAAACCCTGATAACCCTTTAAACTGTCTTAACGTTGAGAATTGATTTGCTCTTCCCGTTAATATTTTATGAATATACACTTGATGTCCAACATCCCAAATAAACTTATCTTTTGGCGAATTAAATACTTTATGCATCGCCACTGTCAACTCTACTACCCCAAGATTTGATGATACATGACCACCCGTTTTTGATAATGAATCAATCAAAAATGTCCTAATATCCTGACATAATACTTGCATTTCTGGAGTTGACAACTTCTTGATGAATGAAGGATCTTTAATTTTTTCGATGTCAAACATCTCTAATCACTCCAACCTTGTTTTAAACATTTAATCTCTTTCATAGATGATAAAAACTTTTTATCTTTTTTATCATATCATATTTCGACGTTATTTCCTATTAATTCCCTTTTTACTCCACAAATGAAATATTAACAGTTTTTCCTAAAAATAACAAAAGGCGATTATATAAAAATCGCCCCCAATATTACGCTTGACGTTCTTTAATGTAATTGGTGATAGCTGCTAATATTGATGTATTATTCGGTAAGCGATCTAAGATTTCTTGCGCTTGTCGAATTTCATCATCTAACATTTTTTTTGCCACTTCTAAGGAAGTTAGTGACACATAAGTGCTCTTACCATTTTCAAGATCACTACCTACCTTTTTCCCAATTAACTCACAGTCCCCTTCAATATCTAAAATATCATCTTTAATCTGGAAAGCCAGTCCGATATGTTTAGAAAATTGGCGAAGTAACTCAATGACTTCATCAGAAGCTTCTGCTATGATTGCTCCAGAAATTACCGAAAACTCAATCAGTCGCCCTGTCTTATTCGCATGAATTTCTTTTAACTGTTCAAGGGTAATTGAAGTGTTTTCTGCTTCCATATCTAGCATTTGACCCGCTACCATTCCAATTGGACCTGCTGCTTCTGATAACATAGAAATCAATTTTAAGCGTTGATTTACTGTTAATTCTTCATCACAACACATCACTTGAAAGGCATGAGTCAGTAAGCTATCACCCGCTAAAATTGCTGTTGCTTCACCAAAGACGATATGATTCGTAGGCTTTCCACGTCTTAAATCATCATTATCCATTGCCGGTAAATCATCATGAATCAGTGAATACGTATGAATCATTTCAAGTGCTGATGCTGTTTGATACCCTTTTTTCGGATCTACTCCTAAGGTCTCTAAAACAGCAAACAATAAAATAGGTCTTAAACGTTTTCCACCTACTGATAAAGAGTAAAGCATCGATTCTTTTAAATGAGCTGGAATTTGCTCACGTTGAATCAGACTTAACATGTAGGTTTCAAACGGTGTTTTATGTTTCGCAATATATTGTGCTAACAATTATTATTCCCCCGATACCTCAAAATCAGTCATTGCTCCTGATGGATCCACCAATTTAGCAACCTCGGACTCAATGTGTTGTAACTTCTGATGACACTCATTTGAAAGTGACATACCTTGTTTATAAAGTTCAATTGAGCGTTCTAGTGGTAAATTTCCTGCTTCTAATTGACGTACAACTTGTTCTAATTGTTGTAATGCTTCATCAAAGTTTACTTTTGATTCACTCATTCAAATTCACCCCTTTAGTTAGTTTACATTCGACACAATGTCTTCAACTGATGCTTTTATCGTTCCATCATCTAAGACAACTGAAACGGTTTGACCAATTGATAAAGCTGAAACAGTCGTAATCATCTCTTCTTTTTCATCAGTTACGACAGAGTATCCTTTTTTTAAAATCGATAACGGATTTAACATTTCTAGCTTCGTTAATAAAACATGATAATTTTGTTTATGTTCAAGGAGCTGTTGTGTCATACAACCTGACATGGTTTGAGTGAGTAACGCTACTTGTTGTTTAGAGCTCTCTACTTTACTCATTGGATTAAACTGATTTAATCGATGATGATGAGTGGCTAATAAGCCTTTACGTCGGTTGAGTTGCTCTTGTAACACAAATTGTAATTTATCACTTAATTGGTTAACATACATTAATCGTTGCTCAAATAGCGCATGTGGATTTTTCATAATATAATGATTCGTTAATTGCAATAACTGTGTCTTTTTTTGTTCAAGCTGAGTATTAAAGCTATGGTTAAGTCGAGCATTTAGTTGGTTAAAATGCGTTAAGACATCTGGTAAGTTTGGCACAGCTAATTCTGCAGCTGCAGTTGGTGTCGGTGCTCGATGATCAGCAACAAAGTCAGCAATTGTAAAATCTGTTTCATGACCAACTGCTGATATAATTGGAATTTTAGACTCAAAAATAGCTCTTGCTACCCCTTCTTTATTAAAGGCCCATAAATCTTCTATCGATCCACCGCCACGACCAACAATTAATGTATCTACCAACTTCATTTCATTGGCTTGCTTAATACAAGAGATAATTGAGGATTCCG
This sequence comes from Turicibacter sp., assembly GCA_030531025.1. Next base: position 17,097 of record JAUMTV010000027.1, on the reverse strand, counting down.
CTTGCTCTCCTTGGACAAGTGCTGGATAAACATACACTTTAACAAGCGGGAAACGACGTTTAATGGTAGATAAAATATCTCGAATGGCCGCTCCAGTTGGTGAGGTGATGACCCCAACAGCTTGAGGATAAGTTGGAATGGGCTGTTTGAATCTTGCATCAAAAAGTCCTTCAGCACCTAAACGTTCTTTCATTTGCGTAAATGCCACGTAAAGATTTCCAACTCCATCTTCCGTCATTTCTTTCACGTACATGGAATAAGAACCGCCCGCTTCATAAACGGTAATATGGCCTTTGACAACCACTTGCATTCCCTCTGTTGGCACAAATGTTAAATGTGAGGCTGCACTAGCAAACATAACAGCATTAATTTGTGCCTCATCATCTTTTAAAGTGAAATAAATGTGACCACGCGAATGTCGTTTGACGTTTGATAATTCCCCCTTTAATAAGAGGCGTTGTAAGTTTTTATCATAATCAAACTTTAATTTAATATACTTCGTTAACGCCTTAACGGTTAAGGGTTGTCTCTCCTCCATCGGTTCTCACATCCTATTACGCAATATTTTTACTAATTTGGTCTAACACTTTATTATTAAAGCTACGTGCTTTTCCATCTCCAGTATCTGAGAATTCTTTTGTTAATTCTAAAGCTTCATCAATAACAATTTTAGTTGGTGTTTCTTGACAGAATTTCATTTCATATGTCGCTAAACGTAAAATGGCTCTATCCACTTTATTTAAACGTGAAAAACTCCAACCTTTTAAGTTCTCATCGATGATTTGATCTAATTCTTCTTTATGTGTTAAAACACCATTTACCAATTGAAAGTAAAACTCATCTAATGTAAATTGACGCTCTACTTCTAAAATTTGATGTGGCGTTACTTCTTCAGCCATTACTTCCATAGCTTCTTCTTTTAAACCTTCAACCATCCATTCAATGTTTTCAATGGCTTCTTCTTTGGTCATCTGCCCCACTTCCATTTGATATAATGTTTGTACTGCAAATTGACGTAATACATGACGAATCACAAAAATCCCTCTTTCTATTCAAATCTTCTAAGTTGCTACAACTATATATAAAACGAAAAGTAATTCACATTTTTAGAATGACACTTCGTCCTTAAGTTTTTTAGCTACTAAAGCAAACTATAGTAGCGTTAAAAGTTTTCCTGTGTGAAAAACTTATCGCTACTTATATATATTGTATACTATTTTTAAAGGTTTCAACTATATATGTTATCATATTTATGAAAAAATTGCGGAAAAAAATAAAAATAAACCACTAAAAGTGGTTTATTTTTTTAATCAAAATCAATTGATACAACATGAACATAAATTTCTGATGTTTTAACAGATGTCATATGATAAATCATTTGATGAATATTCTTTTGAATTTTTTCGGCTACTTCGTTAATCGAATAACCTGCTTTTATACTAACATATACATCAATCACTAATCCATTTGCATCAAACTCTACTTCAACACCATTGCGGTGTTTTTTACTATTAAAAGTATCGGCAATTGATTGTGAGATACTTTCAAACATTTTTGAAACCCCTTCAATTTCTGCTGTGGCGTTATGGGCAATCACTTCAAAAACTTGTGAATGAATTTCAATGTTCCCAATTTCTTGATTTGCTTCTTCAATTCGGTAATATTTTGACACAGCCATTTACAATCTCCTCCAATCATATGCAACTACTATAATAATACTATAGTTTAAACCGTTGTGCAAATACTATCCTATTTATTAAACAAAAACTGTAAAAAATAAATTTTTAAGAAGAACTCACCATTTGTACCTTTTAACATACCTTATATTAGTCTCAAACTTATTGTTAGCCATGGCTAAAAATGATTCACCTGGCCAACTAGATGAAATAATTAGTAATCGCATTCCATTAAAAAAGCACCTATTTTTTTAACCCCTAACATCTCCCCAACCATTTCAGTAACTTTCTCATAATCTATAACCGAATAATAAGAAGATTTAGACCCTTAAGCTATTGATTAGTCGTCTTTTCTTTTATTCTAAAAGTTAGCCATAGCTAAGATTATATTGGAGTGATTATCATGAAAAAATTAAACGAAGTTAACTGCCATACAACAGTAAAAGTGGCGAAACTCACAGCAACTGGATTGCTACGAGAACGATTATTAGCACTTGGAATTACAACGGGTGCCATGATAGATGTCATCAAAAAAGGGCCTAAAAATAACCTAACGGTTTATAACATTCGTGGGGCTATGATTGCCTTGCGAGAAGAGGAAGGAAGCTTAATTCTAGTTCAACCTATGTAATATTAATAAGGGGGAATCCATTAATGGGATTGACGTATAATTCGACAAAAAGAAAAGCGTTACAAGATTTATTCAATATTGATAAAAAGGATGAACAGTTTGTGATCGCCTTGGCAGGTAATCCAAATACGGGAAAAAGTACGGTTTTCAATACACTAACCGGATTGCATCAACATACAGGAAATTGGCCGGGAAAAACGGTAACGAATGCACGTGGTGAGTTTAAAACTCAAACCCACGATTATGTCCTTGTTGATTTACCTGGGACTTACTCTTTATTTGCAACGTCAGAAGAAGAAATTGTCGCTCGCGATTTTATTTGTTTCGGTCAACCAGATTTAGTCGTTGTCGTAACAGATGCTACCGCTTTAGAACGAAATCTTCATCTCGCCTTTCAAATTATGGAACTTACTGATCGTGTCATTTTATGTATTAACTTAATCGATGAAGCAAAGAAAAAAGGAATTGTTGTCGATCAAACAGCAATTGAAGCAGAGTTAGGAATCCCAGTTGTTTTGACCTCTGCACGAAATGGAATTGGAATCAATGAATTAAAAGCGAAGATGGATCAAGTGGTTGATGAGAATTATCCATTTCATCTGGCTCCGCTCCTTTATAACGAGCAAACAGAAACTTACATCAATGAACTGATTCCCTATCTTGGACAAGAGTTTCCGGCATTAAATCAGCGCTGGTTAGCCCTTCGTCTAATCGATGGAAATGATAGTATCTACCATTCTATGCATCAATATTTATCTGCTAAACAATATCAATCCTTAATAGAAATTACAAAAAAAATCCCAACTACTATAAATAAGGAAGAAATTCGTGATCATTTAACTGAAGTCAGTTACGCTAAGGCGGAACAAATCAGACGTGATTATGTCTATACACTCGATCAGAAACAATTAGCACGTGAGCGTGATTTAAAACTCGATCAAATTATTACGTCACGGTGGTTTGGAATTCCACTGATGTTATTTCTTTTAATGGGCGTTTTTTGGTTAACGATTGCAGGTGCAAATGTTCCATCTGAATTATTAGCAAACTTCTTTGGATGGCTTGAAGGTTATCTTGATCAATTTTTAACTTGGATTCAAATACCGACCTGGTTACATCAAATGCTTTTATATGGAATTTATCAAACGTTAGCTAGTGTCATCTCAGTGATGTTACCTCCAATGGCCATTTTCTTCCCTATCTTCACCTTACTTGAAGATTTAGGCTATCTTCCACGTGTTGCTTTTAATCTCGATCATTTATTCAAAAAAGCTTGTGCGCACGGAAAACAATGCTTAACGATGTGTATGGGATTTGGATGTAATGCAGCTGGAATCATCGGATGTCGAATTATTGAATCACCTCGTGAAAAGTTGATTGCAATTTTAACGAATAATTTCGTCATTTGTAATGGACGTTTCCCTACTATTATTGCGATTGCTAGTGTTTTACTTTTAACATTAAACTTAAACTCATTTGAAAGCAGTTTAGTTAGTGCACTCGTTGTCAGTTTAATTGTGATTCTTGGCGTGATCATCACCCTACTAGTTTCATATGGTTTATCTAAGACCATTTTAAAAGGTGTCCCTTCATCATTCACACTTGAACTGCCTCCTTATCGTACTCCTCAAGTTGGCCGTATTTTATATACCTCAATTATCGATCGAACCTTATTCGTCTTAGGCCGTGCCATTATGGTTGCTGCCCCAGCCGGAATTGTCATTTGGATCATGGCAAATCTTTATATTGGTGACTTAGGTCTTTTAACACATATTGCTAATTTTTTAAATCCTTTTGCCCAATGGATTGGATTAGACGGTTTTATTTTAATGGCCTTCATCCTTGGTTTACCTGCTAATGAAATTGTGATTCCTATCTTATTAATGGCTTATCTATCAAGTGGTAGCATGGTCGAGTTTGATAGTATTACAACCTTAGGAGACATTTTAAAAGATCATGGTTGGACCTTATTAACAGGACTTAACGTCATGCTATTTTCTCTTTGCCACTGGCCTTGTTCAACAACCTTAATGACGATCAAGAAGGAAACTGGAAGCTATAAATGGGCAACTCTTGCATTTATCATCCCTACTATCATAGGAATTGGGCTATGTTTTCTAACAACATTCATTTTCCGTCTATTTGGATGGGCTTAACCTTACCTCAAGGAAATTTTTATCGATTATCATTTTCTGATTAAAATAAAACTCGTAGAAGCTACACCTAATGATAAGTATAATTCCTACGAGTTTTATCTTACGATAAGAGACTATTTTGTCTCTTTTTTATTTGATTCATAGCGTTCTTTTAAATATAACGCAATGGCATCTTCATCGTGATGTCCAATGACACCTGTTGCAATCGCCTTAATTTCATCAACCGCATTGGCTGGTGCATAAGCTTCATCTGCAAATTTAAACATTGGTAAATCGTTTAAATTATCTCCAAATCCAATAATTTTCTCAAAATCAGCATATTTTGCTAATGCTTTAATCCCATTGGCTTTTGAAGCATCAGCACTGTATAATTCCATATATCCGAATCCTTCTTCACGTGTCGCATAATAAGTCGCTGTAATTCCCGCAATAGATTGAACTTGACGATACGCTTCTTCAATAAGTTCTAATTTATCAAAAATTAAGATATTGACGATTTGATAGTTCTCAATAATTGATTCAAAACTTTCTATTTGTTGGAATTTCTTTAATGTCTTGTCTTTGCGTTGTTCGTAAAACTTGGTTGAGACAGGATTATTCATCTGACGATAGAAAACTGATAATTGATCGTCTTTAATTCCATACACCATTGCTTCAAGCCCTAATTCATCAAAAATAGTTAATGTTTTTTTAACGGCTTCTTGTTGAATATCGACAATTTCTAAATATTTTCTCTTTTTTAAATCATATATTCCGACGCCATTCATAATCGCAATCGGCATACGGATATCTAATCCTTCTAACAACTCAATAACAGTTGCATGTGTACGAGCAGTCGCCACCGTAAACTTAACTCCCTTTTGAATTAAATCATTAATAATCATACGACTATTCTCAGAAACTTGACTCGATTTATTTAATAAGGTACCATCTAAATCTGAAACAAATAATTCCATATCCTCACCCTTCCTTCATGTTGTCATCTTTATTATACTAAAAAAAGACACAAAACGCTATGGTCAAAAACCGTTAGCATCCTGTGCCTTTTTCATTAAAGTCTAGTATGAAAAGTCTAATATGTTTTTTTGTTTTTATTTGGATGCTCTTGTGTGGCTAATTTATTCGTTGAGACCCATTCATTACTAAACTCTGTTTTTTCTTCATGGTCGCTACAATTTCCAATAGCAGCCTGTCCTACCCATTGGTTATTTGTTTCTGTTTTTTCAGCTTTTTTATGCCCTTTAGCTTTACAACTCATAATCATAACCTCACTTTCTTGTCGAATAACGACACTATTAGTATGAAACAATCAACTAAATTCATGCCTGACAGAAGCTGCCTATTTCAACTTTTAAACTTCATATCAAACAAAAAAACCATGACATCTGTCATGGTTTTAATCCAGTATGATTTTATTTTCGTCTCTATTTTTTATAGACTTAATTAGCAATCGCAGTTATTGTTGTTGCGGCTTGAATTCTTGTTACGGCTTGATTTATTGTTGTTTTTTGAGATTTCGTTTGAAAATTCTAATTTGTTGTTACGGTTTGAGTTGTTGTGATTGTTGTAGTTACGGCTTGATTTATTGTTACAGCTTGAGTTGTTGTGATTGTTGTTCATTTTGAATTCCTCACTTTTTATTCTTTTTTTGTTGTCATCGACAACAGTAATAGTATAAACACAAAAAGTCATTTCATTCTTCTTTTTTTATCAACTTTTTAGTTGTTGAAACTTTTTGTTTTTTTGACAACACAACGTGTATCGCTGTTTATGTCACTACATATAATAACCATGAATTTTTATATAACTTAAGACACCATCTTTTTGTGATAAAGGAAAATCTTTTAAATCATAAGAATGTTGGCATACTAAGTAATCTACAACATGACCTTCTTGATTTAATACTTTTGAAGTCACAATCATTGTATGTGTCAAAACACCATCCACACGTTTTTGAACTAAGTCGCCAAGTTCAAGTTCATCATACTCACAAAAAGATGCATAAATCCCATAGTTTTGTGTCCCTTTTTTATTATTATTTAATAAATAGGTCTCAAATGGCTTAGCTGCCGTCCAAGAAGGTGTTCGTGAGTTATCACTATACCAATACCATTTGGTTGTCACATCTCGCCCTGATTCATCAAATGGGATATTTCCTGCATGTAAACACTGAGAAATATAATTCGTACAATCGCCCCCATACTTTTCATAATCATGATACGCAGGATTTCGTCCTAATGCCCACGTTCTGGCATAATCAATCGCTTTTTGTCGCTCATAACGTTTAAGTTGCACAAATCTCACTCCTTTGTCTTTACAAAAAATAAAGTCTATCTTTATAACAATCATCTTAATCATTGATTATGATGTCATACAAGACAGATAATCGCCCAAAAACTCCCTGCCTTAACTGAAACTTTAACTTCCAACAGCGGTTAAGAATGTGAAAATTTCCCTTATCATCTACTTTTTTGGACTTCTATATATACCTTATTCTAAAAGCCTTTATTTAAGACAAAAAAACGACCAGATAGGTCGTTTTTTTGAATTTATTTAATTTTAGCCACTTTTCGATACGCCTTTGCTTCCGCTTCATTTGCCCAGACAAAGTGACCTGACGTAATTTCTGTCCATTTCGGTTTATCTAGACTATAATCATGCTCTTCACCAGTATAAACAATTAACTTTTTATTCTTTTCAAGTCGTGGGTCTGGAATTGGAATAGCTGATAGTAACGATTTAGTATACGGATGAAATGGATTTAAAAATAGTTCTTCCGCTTCTGCTAATTCCACGATTCGCCCTTTATGAATAACCGCAATCCGATCTGAAATAAATCGAACAACAGATAAGTCGTGAGCAATAAATAAATAAGTAAGTCCACGTTCAGCTTGTAATTTTTTTAATAGGTTTAAAACTTGGGCACGGATGGAAACATCAAGAGCAGAAATTGGTTCATCAGCAATAATAAATTCGGGTTCCATCACCATTGCGCGAGCCATTCCAATTCGTTGACGCTGTCCTCCTGAGAACTCATGCGGATAACGCGTCACATGTTCTGGTAATAAACCTACTGAAGTTAAAGCATTAATGACCTTTTGCTTACGATCAGCTTCATCTTTATATAAATGAAAGTTAATTAATCCTTCAGAGACGATATAATCAATGGTTGCCCGTTCATTTAAAGAGGCAGCGGGATCTTGAAACACCATTTGAATGTTTTTGACAACATATTTATTCATATCTCTTGTGAGTTTTCCATTAATTTTTTTTCCTTTATATAAGATTTCACCTTTAGATGTCTCATTAATACGAATAATTGCACGACCGATTGTTGTTTTTCCTGACCCCGACTCACCTACAAGTGAGAAGGTTTCACCTTTATAAATATCAAAATTCACATCAGAAACAGCGACGAAATCTTTAAACTTTATTTCTAAATCACGGACGGATAATAAGACTTCACGTTCTTGAGCCATTAGTTCGCACCTCCTTGTAGTGTTCCATAAACAGAGACTAGTTTTTCATGTAAATTTTGGAGTGGTTCTGGCATCGTTACTTTTGGTGCGCGTGGATCACGTAACCATGTTTTTGCAAAATGGGTTGGTGTGATTTCAAAAAATGGTGGCTCTTCTTCAAAATCAATCTTCATGGCATATTCATTTCGTGGAGCAAAAGCATCCCCTACAATTTCATTATATAAAGAAGGTGGCGTTCCATCGATTGAATAGAGTTCAGTTCCTTTTGTTCCTAATTGTGGAAGCGATGAGAGTAGAGCCCATGTATATGGGTGAGCAGGTTCATAGAAAATCTCCTCTACTTCACCGTATTCGATAATTTGTCCTGAATACATCACAACAACACGGTCAGCAACATTTGCCACAACTCCTAAGTCGTGGGTAATGTAAATCGTTGTAAATCCATACTCTTTTTGTAAGTCTTTTATTAATTGTAAAATTTGTGCTTGAATCGTTACATCAAGAGCTGTAGTCGGCTCATCACAAATTAAAATTTTGGGATGACACGCAAGCGCAATCGCAATAACAATTCGTTGACGCATTCCCCCTGAATACTGATGTGGGTAATCCCCAAAACGTTTTTCTGGATTTGTAATTCCAACACGTTTCATCAAATCAATTGCCTTTTCCTTTGCTTCTTTTTTAGATAATTTTTGATGTTTTATAATTACTTCAGCGATTTGAGAACCAATCGTACGAACAGGATTCAATGATGTCATCGGATCCTGAAATACGGTAGCAATCTTCGCTCCTCGAATACCTATCCAGTCACTATTTTTAGTCTTTTTTGCTAGATTCTCTCCTTCAAAAAGGATTTCTCCTCCTGAAATAATCCCATTAGATTCTAACATCCCAGTGAATGATTTAATGAGAACTGATTTTCCTGATCCTGATTCTCCAACAATGGCTAATGTTTCTCCTTGATATAAATCTAATGAAATGCGACGAATGGCATTTAAATAATGGTTACGAACTCTAAACTTAATTTCTAAATCACGGACTGTTAAGACAGCTTCTTTTGCACTCATCATCTCACTCCCTTTCCTACATATGAGTTCTTGGATCTGAGGCATCTGCTAATGCTTGACCAATTAAATAAAGTGATACTGTTACAACTGCTAACGTTAACACGGGTGCCCAAAATAAATGTGGATATCCGTTAAAGTAATTTGAATATTGATTGATCATACGACCTAGTGATGGAATTGAAACGTTTAATCCAATCTCTAAAAATGATAAGGTCACCTCTGTCGAGATAGCAGCCGGAATCTCAAGTGAAACACTTGTCATTACAACAGAAAGGAGATACGGTAAAATATTACGCGTCACTAATCGAAACGTCGGTGTTCCTAAACATTTTGAAGCTAAATTATATTCACGATCGCGAATAATCATGACTTGTGTTCGGATAAAATAAGCTGTTCCTAGCCATCCCGTTAAACACATGGCAATGATTAATTGCCAAAAACCACGACCAATCGCATAAAGCAATACCGTAACAACTAAGATATAAGGCACACTCGAAATAATATTATATACCTCAAGCATAAACTTATCGATTGCCTTTGAAAATCCCCAGACTGATCCTACTAATACACCAATTACCGTGTTTATTGTTGTTACAATAAATCCAACCATTAAAGATGTTTTCGTTCCCGCCCAGACTACATCCCAAACTGAGCTACCAGAACCGTCAGTTCCATATGGAAATTGGGCTGAAACACCTAAAAAGCGCATTTCAGGCTTATTAATATTAGGTAATACCATTGGATCATAACCTGAAAAAGTGGGTTGAATAAAGGCGATTAAACTTAATAGCACAACAACAATAACTAAAAAAACTGTTAATTTATTTCCAAAAAAACCTCTAGCTACCGAGCGCCAATATGAATAAGCCGGTGCTGCAATATGTTCAGATGCTGCTGCATCATGTGTGACAAATTCAAATCGTGGGTCACTCATGATTAATGTCCCCCTTTCTCTTCTAAGCTAATACGTGGATCAACTAATGTTAATAACCAATCACCTAAAAAGGTTGATAAAATACTTAAAACGGTAAAAATAAAAGTTAATCCAATCACCATTGAGTTATTATAAATTGAGATTGAGTCAGGTAAAATTTTCCCCATCCCTGGGATACTATAAACTCCTTCTGTAATTAAGGCACCTGAAATACATAAAATAACCGCTGCTGGAATACCATGCGCAATTGGTCCAATGGCATTCCTAAAAATATGTTTAAAGAAGATTTCATTTTCTGATAAACCTTTTGCACGTGCGAACTTCACGTAATCCATTGTACTTTGATCAATCATATAGCGGCGCATCCACATCATTCGCCCTGCTATTGCCCCTAAAGTTAATGAAATGATTGGGAGAATGTATGATCGATAATCATTCGCCCCAAGCATTGGAAACATTGATGGTAATCCGAAGTATCTCCCTCCGATAAAACGAACTAAGACAATATAAGCTAAAGCCGGAATCGCATTCATAAAGACAATATACCATTGTCCAAGTTTATCTACCCATTTTCCTTTATGATTTGCCATTTGAATCCCTATCGGTAATCCAATGATATAAGTTAAAAGTAATGAGATTAAGCCCATCGAGAATGAAATTTGTATCATAGAGGGATCACTTTTGAGTGTTTCACAATCTGCATAGTTGTCTGTGAAATTCTTTTGATCCATACTATCTAATGTCTCTTTGTATTTACACGTATAAAAGTTAATCGAAGACGATTTAACCTCCCCATTTGGCATCGTCACTTCTTGTTTGACCTTTTCTCCTTGTGAACTTGAGACGACTTCTAATACCCCTTGTCCACTATAAGTTGGATAAGATGTTCCTAAATTTAAACCAATAAAGTTTTGATGGATATATGGGAATTTTCCATCAAAGTAAAGTAGATACTTATTTTCACACCCTGAACACATAAGTGCTGGGTGTCCATTAAAATCTTCTCCAAAATAAATTTTACGCTCTAAGTTTTCATTTTTTGTTTCAACTTTTCCAGGATAATCAATTTCAATTAAATTTGCCCACCAATTAACGGCACGACGTAAGATTGGAATTTCTTCGACCGCATAGACTTGACCTGATTGTTCAAAAAAGTAAGTTTCCCATCCTTCTTGTTGTTTTAAATTGATATAATCTAGCGTTTCCGTTGATTCAGGTAAAACACAATTTGAGTACTGTTCATTAGCTGTTCCATACAAATCTTTACAATAATCTTGAATCGTATCGTAATTCAAATAACCCAATTTTTCCCATTGAACATATTTATAATTAGCATAATCGTCTGGCCTTTTTTGGATTTTTTCAACATTACTATCCAAAAAGAACACACGATCACGAGGGATAACTGAGTAAATTAGTGTAAAAACAATTGTTAGAACCATGAAAATCGAAAATAACGATCTGAGAAATCGTTTAAACATATAATGTTTCATTGGTATTCCCCCTTTATTTTTATATACAAAAAGATTAGGGAAAAGCCCCAATCTTTTTGTATATTTACGATAATCCTTATTCTCCTAATTTACTTTCCCATTCAGCTTTTAATGCTTCACGTTCTGCATTCGTTACGATGCTATCAGAAACTTGCATATATTTATATTTTGAATCTGATAATCCGTATGCTCCATATAATTGTGTATAAGGAACGACTTTTGATACTGAATAGTTACCACCTTGTGTAATATATGGAATAAATAATGCATTATCAATTAAATATGCCTCCGCTTTTGCATATAATTCAAAGCGTTTATCGTTATCATCGATGACGGCTTCAGCTGCATTTTTTAATTCTTTAAATTCATATAATCCAATCGCTTCTTTAACGGCTGCATCTTCTCCAACTTCTGATCCCGTCCAGTTTAATCCTAAATATTTCAACATATCTCCACTATCTGGGTCAAATACATCGATATATGTTTTTGGATCTCCATAGTCTGGTCCCCATCCACTTCCGATATAAATATCGCAGTTCATTTGATCGGCTGTATTCATTGATGAGATGGTCGTTGAATCTGATAAGATGAGATTAAGTTTAACGTACTCACCTAAATTTGTCTCTAAAACATCCGCTAAAGCTTGCGCTGCTTTTGTTCCTTTTTCAGATTCTCCATTAACAATCGCATCTAATTGAATTGGGAACTCAACACCTTGCGCTTCTAACTCTTCTTTTGCTTGTTGTGCATATTGTTTGGCTAAATCAACATTATAGTACGCCATTTGTCCATCTGATAGATCTAAACTATCTGGGTATTCTTCAGCATTAATATTTGTTAACGCAGAAGAAACTAAATCACCATACATTGTTCCATCTGATGTCAAAACGAAATCAGGTTGTGTGATTGTATTACGAATACGTCCAAGTTTTAAATCTTCTCCAACATATTGAGAGTTAACAGCTGAAATATCAGATGCATAGAAGATTGCTTTTCGGAATGCTGTATTTTGTTTTGCTAAAGCAGTATCCGCCTTTTGTTTATCTGTTTGTGTTGAAACATCTTGACTTTCATTTCCAGGAGCATGATAAATATTACGATCAAATATCCATGAAATCCAGAATGTTGTAGATGTTGTACGACTAATGTAGATAGAATCTCCATATTTTTCTTTTGCTGTTTTATAGATGGCTGCATTATCTGTGTAAACAGGTGCAGCAGAATAATCACCATTATCAAATCCATTAAATAAACTATCTGGATCTGATCCACTATAGTAAACTAATTTAACCTTTGGAATATAAACATGCTCTGCATCCCAATAATCTGGATTCGCTGTATATTCAATCACTGATTTTGAAGCATAATTAGATAAAATATATGCCCCATTATAAAGGATTCCATCTGATGCTACTTCCCCAAATGAACAGTTACCTGGATCTGCTTCTCCTAATTTACATCCTTCCCCTTTACTTTCAAGAAACTCTTGATTAACTGGCATTAACGTTGAGTATGTTGTTAACGTATGGAAATATGGAGTTGGCGCTTCTAGTGTATACTCAAGCGTATAATCATCCACTGCTTTAATTCCTACCTCTTCCCACTCGACTTCACCTTTTGTATACGCATCTAAGTTTTTAATCGTATATTGAACTAAATATAAGGTTTGTGATTGGAATTCCGCTGCGTGGCGTAACCCTGAAACAAAGTCATGAGCCGTTACGTCTGCATACTCTTCTCCTTCATCAGTCACCCATTTAACACCTTCACGAATTTTGAACGTAAACACCGTTGAATCATCATTTACTTCATAGCTCTCAGCTAAAGCTCCAACTAAATTCCCGTATTGATCATGCTCTAATAACCCATCAACAAAGTTTGAAGTATGTTCATTATCAATCGCTTGAAAACTATACAGATAATCAAAAGTATCTGGATCACTTGAATAAACATAATTATAATCATTACGATAAACTTCTGTACTTTGTGATGATCCTTCCTCTGATGTTCCACTATCTTGTGGTGTGCTTTCTGGATCTTTTACATCACCATCATTACTACATCCCCCGACAGCAAGTAAACATGCTCCAGCTAACCATAAATATTTCTTATTCATGTCTGGTCCCTCCTTTAATGTCATCACTGTTTTATTTGTGATGTTATTGTGTATTATATTTCCATTAATTGTAAAAGTAAATAGTTTTTATACATGAAAACGTTTTATATTATGAAAGATATGTTTTTTTTATGTACTTGTTATGTTTTTATTATGTCTTACTCTTCTATTTTACTTTTAGCTATCTCTATTTTTTATCCAACAAGATTAATTTTTTTCTTATTTTATAATAAACATAGGATCATTTTTTCACCTTTTTTAGGGGCAAATCAAATTTTTTACATAAAAAACTTACTTTAAAAGATTCAAGCTTGCATTTTATCTTAAATTCTAAAAATCATATCTAATCTATAGGAGCGTCTGCATCCTGTTAACCCATTTGATTTAATCTTATTTTTCTTACTTCTCGCTAATAAGTAGATGAATTTTCATGTTTCATAAAATTATTAAATTTAAGAAAATGTCGCTTACAAAAAATTGATATTGTCTAATTTTAACTAAAGTCATACAAAAAAAATCATAAAGAAAAAGTTTTCTTTATGATTTTAAAAGAGTTTAATTTTTTTTACTTTTATTATTCATTAACATTTGCTCTCCAACTTCAACTAAACGCTTTGTAATCATTCCTCCGGCTTTAGCTGATAAGAAGGCACGTTGTGCTTCTTGATCTAAATAGTGATCGAGTGGCGCAAATTCAGAGCCAAATTCTACATCTGATTTTTTATTTGTATAGCGATAAGCCTGATGACTGTAATGTTTCATGAGTAATCACCTCCACATTACTTATTATGCCCAAACAAAAATAACTCATGTTAAAAATTTAACATGAGTTATTCTGTCTCACTGATTGATTTTAAATTTTCAATTTCTGCTTCTAATTGTTCCATACGTTTCATTAATTTTTCAATTGTTTCTTGCAACTTTATAATATGTAGCGCCTCATCAGTTGAACGCATATCTGCACCCGCTTCATCACTTCCTCGAGAAGATTTAGGGAACACTTCCTCATATTCAGGTTGTTGTCCAAAACCACTCACTGCTGATCCACTTTGTGACCCTTGCTGGGTTTGTTGACAAAATGGATTATCGACATTAAAACTATCAGGTGTGAAATAACGTCCAGGACCTTGTTGATAATATTGTTGTTGTGCATTATACGTTTCAATTGCTTGCCCTACAAGCTGTAACCAGTTGCCAACCGCATTTTGTACGTTAAATGGTAGTTCATTTGCAATGACATTTCCAAGCAATTCACCGACGACGATAAATAACTCAGGATTTACATTTTGAAAGTCCATGTTATCACCACATCTTTATCATTTTCTCTGCCCACTTAAGACAACCTTATGATGAGAAGGGATGACATATGACTATCGTACTAAATTCTTTTTAAAAAACAAGTATTTTAGTTAACACCTAATTGCTTCAAAATAGTAGAAAATGCTTGAATCTCTTGTGCATTTTCAAGCTTTTCACCAGAACGATAAAAAGTGAGTGACGATTTTTCGCTCGTTCGAGAGTTTTGTTCTAACATCAGTTTTTCTAAATGAGAAATTGTCCCTTTGCTTCCATCAATTAATTGAACATCACTAGAAAAAATCTTTTCAAAACATTGACTAAATAACGGAAAATGCGTGCATCCTAGAACAACGGCTCCGTATTGGCTAAGATCATAGTTGTGTAGTGCTTGTTTTAAATACGGAATAATGACTTTATCAGAAAATTGATAGGCTTCAGCAAAACGAACAAGATCAGCTAAAGGTAATAAATCAGTCTGATGATGCGTATCTAACTTAGCAATCAGTTTTTTTAGCTTTTCTTCTTTTAGTGTTAGTGGGGTAGCTGTTACTAAAACACGCTTATGGCTATTTGTTACGTGCTCGATTGCGGGTTTCACCGCAGGTTCCATCCCAATAATCGGAATGCTATACTTTTGTCGAAGTTCTGATACAGCAATACTGGTTGCTGTATTACAAGCAATCACGATTATTTCTACCCCTTCATTCACTAGAAATTCTATGGCATTAAACACATACTCACGAACTTCGTCTTTTGGTTTTGGTCCGTAAGGGGCATGTAATGTATCTGCATAATATAAATATTCATGATTTGGCAAACGTTTTAAAGCTTCACTTAAAACCGTTAACCCACCAATTCCTGAATCAAAAAAACCAATTCTCATATTGACCTCCAAAACTTTTATCAACATAAAAGTTTTTATAAAAAATAATTCGTATGTATGAGAATTATATCACGAAACACCTCTTTTTGACTACCTATGAAAGTGAATGGATAACCTCTTTTGCATGTCTAAAGATAATGGAAGTCAGCCCTTGCTCATTCATTTATCATCATGTCTAGAGTCTCTTGACTCTATTACAATATCCTTTAAATATTTATCATCAATCCAACAAACGAATCTTGATTAAAAACTATCAAAACGTCTATCTAACACATTACACCTTTACTCTTTACTAAATTCTAAATGCTTCACAACGTTAGGAATTTTCTTCTTAGCTTGTTCAATGGCATGTTGTCTTTCTTCTTCTGTTTCTCCTGTTCCATCGACTAATAACTCTTCAAATTTTTTAATTCCCATGAATTTCATGATGTCTTCGACATATCGTAAGCCTTTATTTAAAATTGGATTCATCATCCACATAATATTTGCACCTGATGATTGAACATAAACAACTGTTCTTGGTTTATCATTTAGTAAACCTTTTGGCATAGGTAACATTCCATCAAAGGTAATTGTTCTTCCGACTTGAACAATACAGTCAATATATTCTTTTAAAGGCGCTGGAAATGATAAGCTCCACATGGGTGCAGCAATCACGACAACATCAGCTTCTTTAAATTGATCACATAGTTTAACAATTTTATGAACCTCTTCTTGTTCTTTGGGTGGTAATTTTTCTAATGCTTCCTTCTCAACCATGCAATTTCTTGACTCAAAGTATTGGTATTCCAGTCTAGGAATATGCACTTGATATAAATCTAACTCTTCTACATGAAATTCAGGATAAGTTGATTGAATCTCATTCACTAACGCACGTCCGACCGTACGACTAGCAGATAATGTCTCAGGTTTAGAATTTACAGTGACATATAATAGTTTTTTCATAATCACACCTCAGTTTCAATTCTTTAAAAACTAACTTTAACTAGTATGACCAAGATCGATTTATTTATGTCATTTTGCCCTCTTTAACCTCTTCATTTTAAGCAAATTTTTTCATCGACTTATCCTTTTAATAAAGTTAACTATTCATGTGAATGCTTAACAACCTTTCTAACATAATACGTCTTATGATATAAAAACTCCTATTCAATATTTTCATCATCTATATATAAACAGAAATAAAATCTACATTTATCACGACACACTAAATGTTTGATAGTTGTGCCGTGGGTCACCTACCATGCGAAGCATGTTTCCTCCATTAGTAGGGCTTGGGTCACCTAGCGATTATCAAAGATAATCTACTCCTCCTTTGCTAGGGCTTAAAAGTTTTTTACGATGTAAAAAACTTATCTGGACT
>JAUMTV010000302.1 GCA_030531025.1 Turicibacter sp. | reverse complement strand
CTATTAATGTGCAAAAACACTTCCAATTAATTTCCAGTTATAAAATACCAGTAAAAAAAGAAAAAACATTAACTCAAATCCCTGTATAATTAAGTCTCCTACAACCAATTAACAAGGGGGAGTTGAGTTAATGTTCATGGACAGTATTATATCAGATTCAAATTCAATTTTCAAATTTCTAAAACAGCTTGACTTAGATTTATTTTTATCTAAACCTCAGCTTAATCATCTTAACCATTTTCTAAACGTGATGATTCAAGAAACTTATCAGGGGAAAATCTCTGCTGTAAAACACTGTCATCGGACAAGTTTTGGACGATTTTTAAATGATAGTCCCTGGGATGAAGAAGCGATCAATCAAGTGTTTCAAGAGCACGTTTTATCTTGCATTTATAATCGGTCTCATCAAACGAAACAACCTATTTACGTGATAGTAGATGATACAACTTGTGTTAAAACCAAACCTTCGTCACAGGTTATCCATCCTATTCAAGGGTGTGATTGGCACTTTTCTCATCTTCATCATCAATACGTTTATGGCCATCAATTCGTCACCTTGATGCTTCAATGTGAGGATTTAATCCTTCCCTATCAAATCCTTCCGTATGAGAAAGATAAACAGAGTAAAATTGAACTCGTTCAAGGAGCTCTGATGAGCTTGCCAAAACCTCCAAATAAAGGTTATATCTTAGCTGATAGTTGGTATACGTGTGAAGCACTATTTCAAACGGCTAATCAAGTAGGTTTTCGTTATTTAGGAGCCATCAAAACGAATCGAATCATCCACCCTAAAGGATACCGCCCCAACGGAATTCAACTGAAACAATTTGTAAAAACATTATCCCTTCAAGATCTCGACTTAGTGACAGTTGGATCTGAGAATTATTATACGTATTTATATACCGGAAGAATAAGAGGGGGACATGTTGTTAAAATCATTTTAAGTTGGCCTCAGAGGGCTCCTTTAGAAGAAAAAGCTTTGCGTTGTTTTATGAGTCATGATCTAAAAATGTCTGCCAAGCAACTGCTTAAACACTATACTAAACGTTGGCCTATTGAAATTTTTTTCCGAGAAGTGAAGCAACATTTTGGAATGGGAAATTATCAGCTTCGAACATTGAAAGGAATTAAACGCTTGATGTTAATGATTCAATTCGTTTACCTTTATTTAAAGCGCATGACTCCGAACAACAGGTGTATGGGTGAAAGTTTACGCCAATGTCAACGAAAACAAAAACAAGAATTAGTGAAACTGATTTATCGTAAAGCCCAAAATGGAGTGGAATTAAAAACCATTTTTGAAGAGTTGAAAATTGCGTAAGATAAGTGTATTTTCATAACATGGAAAATTTTTCTTAAAAATTGCACATTA
>JAUMTV010000026.1 GCA_030531025.1 Turicibacter sp. | reverse complement strand
TCCAAAAATTTACTATTCAAATTGTAGGAAATCAAACGGATTATAAAGAGAAAAGAGTAGATGCAATCATCTACTCTTTTACTTTATTATTAACCGACTTTTCGCCAAAGAACTTTCCAAATTGCTTACCGAGAATTTCTCCTAAATGTTTACCAAACATTTCTCCAAGTTGCTCGCCATATTTTGCACCGAACTCCTCTTTAAACGTTACATCAAAATGATTATCAGTTTGTTCTTGAATAAATTCTTGGGCAAATTTTTCACCAAACGCTTCATTAAAGATTGAAGCAAATTTTTTT
This sequence comes from Turicibacter sp., assembly GCA_030531025.1. Next base: position 27,710 of record JAUMTV010000026.1, on the reverse strand, counting down.
ACCGTCTCTTCATCGAAAGATCCATCTTCAGACTTTCCAAATGAAGCATTAAAAACTTTAACAATCTCTTCTTCTGGAATCACTTGATTCAAATCTTTTTTTGAATTCATTTTTATAATCTCCTTCAACGCCTGATTTAAGCTAGTGAAAGCTTCTCACTTTCTAAAGAAGAATCATGTTGGACAAAATTAAACTTAAAAGATAAGGTTTTTATTAAAACTTTAATGGTTCTAAATGCCAAATTTGATTGGCATATTCTTGAATGGTACGATCTGATGAGAACTTACCAGAGCGAGCAATATTAGTTATTGACATTTGAATCCACTTTTCACGACTTTTATAGGTTTGATTTGCTGTTTCTTGGGCACGAACATAAGAATCAAAATCTTTTAATACGAAATATTCATCTCCATTATGAGTCACTGCATTAAAGATATCACGGAACTCCTCTGTATCTGGGGTTAAGAATCCATTGACTAATTGATCTAGTACACGACGAATACGTGAATCTGAATTATAAAGATCCCATGGATTATATCCACCATTTTGATAGTAGTCGTTTACTTCATCAGCACTTAACCCAAAGATAAAGCTATTATCGTCTCCAACTAATTCATGAATCTCAACATTCGCTCCATCCATTGTCCCAATTGTCATAGCACCATTCATCATGAACTTCATATTTCCTGTTCCTGATGCCTCTTTTGAAGCAGTAGAAATTTGTTCTGATAAATCAGCAGCCGGCATAATTAACTCTGCATAAGTCACGTTGTAATTTTCTACAAAGACAATTTTTAATAAATCACAAGTATCTGGATCATTATTCACTTTTTCTGCAATTGAGTTAATTAATTTGATAACTTTTTTCGCAAAATAATACCCTGAAGCAGCTTTTGCACCAAAGATAAATGATTGCGGATAAAAGCTTGCTTTAAATCCTTCATCTTCTTTTAAACGATTGTATAAGTACATAATATGCATCGCATTTAATAACTGACGCTTATAGGCATGAAGACGTTTAACTTGAATATCAAAAATAGAATCTGGATCTAATTTTACCCCTTGCTCACGTTCAATACGCTCTGCTAATGCTTTTTTACGTGCATACTTCATTTTAGCGACTTCTTCTTGCACAGCTTTATCATTAACTTTTTTCTCAAACTTAGCTAATTCAAACGTATTTGTATGATATCCCGTTCCAATTTGCTCATCTAATATTTTTGTTAATTCTGGATTACAGTGTAATAACCAACGACGATGTGTGATTCCATTTGTTTTATTATTAAAACGATCTGGATACATTTGATAGAAGTCTTTCATTTCAATATGAGTTAAAATATCTGTATGTAATTGTGCTACCCCATTAATACTAAATGAACCAACAATCGCTAAATGTGCCATGCGTACTTGATCGTGACCAATAATCGCTAACTTCGCTACTTTATCTGGTTGATTTGGATAACGATTTAATAAATCTAAGCAATAACGACGATTAATTTCTTCTGTAATCATATAGATTCTTGGAAGTAACGGTTGGAATAAACGGACAGGCCATTTTTCAAGTGCTTCAGCTAAAATAGTATGATTTGTATAAGCACATGAATGTTGTGTAATATACCAAGCTTGATCCCAATCATATCCTTCTTCATCAATTAAAATACGCATTAACTCAGGAACAATTAATGCAGGATGAGTATCATTAATATGAAGGACATTTTTTTCATGGAAATTATCTAATGTTCCATATGTTTCTTTATGTTGACGAACAGCCCAACGTACTCCCGCTGCAACAAAGAAATATTGCTGCTTTAAGCGTAATACTTTTCCTTCTATTGTTGAATCATCAGGATATAAAAATTCTGAAATATTGCGAACCCCTTTTTCATACTCTACTGCTGAAATATGTTCAGGATAATCTTTTTCTGTTGGCTCTGAAGACCATAAACGTAGCGTATTTACTGTTTTATTTCCATTCGTAATATCACCAACGATTGGAACATCATAAGGAACAGCGCGTACATATTCTGCTGGTACATGAGTATAAACATCACGTCCCTCAGTTCTTTCGACTCTTACATCTCCATAGAATGGAATTTCTACTGATTCATTTGATTTACGAACTTCCCAAACATAACCACGTTGTAACCACTTATCTGGAACTTCTACTTGATATCCATCAATAATTTTTTGTTCAAAGAATCCATAACGATAACGCATTCCATTTCCATGACCTGGTAACCCTAAAGAAGCAATTGAATCCATAAAGCAAGCTGCTAAACGTCCAAGTCCTCCATTACCAAGACCCGCATCTGCTTCAATTTTTTCTAATTCATTTAAATCAATATTTAAATCATTCATTCCCCCTTCAATCACAGGTCGAATGCCTAAGTTCATAATATTATTTGTTAATAAGCGCCCCATCAAAAATTCCATTGAAAAATAATAGACTTGTTTATGTTTCCCCTCTACAATCGCCTCGTTGGTTTCAATCCAATTTGATGAGATATACTCACGTACAAGTGTCCCTAGTGTGTAATATCTTTGATGTGGCGTACTTTCTTCAAATTTAATTCCATAAATTTGTTCCACACGTGTTTGAAACGTTTCTTTGAATACCTTTTTATTAGCAAATACATTAGCCATGAGAAGATATCTCCCTTCCATCTATGTAACACCCCTCTAGCATTACATATTTTTTCCATTTCATGATTCTATTATAGCAGATAATCGTTGATATTAAACCATTGTCCCCCCTGTAACGCGTTCCCTTTTATAGATAAAATTATCCTATTTTTTACAGTTTTTTTGTGTAGTTATATATTAATTCGTAGTTTCGAATGTATTTTGTCATATCGTTACTTTATATAAACAGATAAGTATTCTACATCTAAGGTAGCAAATAAAAAATAATAATCTCTTTTACCTATCAAGACATCCTATAGTCCAGGGGCAATGTCAACAACTTAACAGTTTTATTAAAAAATCATCAGACAGGATGATGTGATGATTTTTCAATTTAGCTTCATGCATTTCAAAAAATGAATAGTTTTTCCCCCTCCCCAAATACATTCCGTTTCGAATGACTTCTTTTTAAAGACTTTTTTTACGATAACGTTTAATCGAACATCTGCGCTTTTCTGGATCTTTTCGATCAAAACTTCGTTCTGATCGAATCGGTGACTTGTTTCTAGCAGCTTCTTGAATAATCCGTTCCATGACTTCTGATCGTTTCATCGGTCTTCTATTAATAAACAGAGAATCATTTCATCTTTTAACTGACTAATTAGTCGGCTTTCATTCGTTTGATACTCGTATTTTAATCCTTTGTCTTTAGTTTGCTTCTTTATCTCTTCATCAGACATAATTTTGGTGATAGCTATCAAGTTAGAGATATACATCGTCGCATAAAAATCTTGTTGCACTGAAATGAACGTTCGTCCTGAAAAGTTTTCAGCCTCTAATTTATTTTTTAATGTGTTGTATTTCGTTTCTATTGGCCAACGTTTAAAATATAAGGCCATAAATTCAGATTTTTTAAATGATTTTCTACCTAAGTTAGTGAGAAGGGTCTCTGTTTCTCCTGTTGGAAGCTCCACCTTTACCACTCTGACCTTATAAGATTTCTTTTGATACTCCATCGTTAGATAAAAGTCTTCTTGTGTACTCTCATCTATGAGCGAATAAAAACTTCTTTGTACTCGCATCAAATACTTCATTTCTTTATCATGGAGTGTCGCTATCAGTTTCCTATATAAGTCCAGATAAATTTTCTTCAAAGAATTTTTTTATCTGGACTGTAGTTGGCCTTGAACTTAAAAAGGACTAGAAACTGAGTATGATTCTGAAAATGTAGATTATTTCTTTGTTTTTATATATATAAGTCCAGATAAGTTTTTCATATCGGAAAACTTTTAGCTGGACTATAGTCTGTCTTAGTATTAAAGCGGCTTCTCAACCAAGTCTGTTATAAAAATATAAAATACATATCTGTTTTTATATAGAAGGATAACCACGATCAAAAATGGGCATCAGATATTACTTATATTTACGTTCAAAAAGAAGGTTGGTGCTACTTAGCTTCAGTCATAGATTTACATTCAAAGAAAATCATTGGTTATCATTTTTCTAAGCAAATGATAACAGACATTATTATTCAAGCTTTAAAGAATGCCTATGTTTCTCAAAGACCCAAAGATAAGGTTATCCTTCATACTGATTTAGGAACACAGTATACCAGCCAAGACTTTAAAAACTTAAATTCAGAGCTTAATATCATTCAATCTTTTAGCCGTAAGGAATGCTATTACGATAATGCTTGTATTGAATCGTTCCATGCCACTTTAAAGAAAGAAGAAGTCTATCAAACCACATATGTGACATTTGAACAGGCTAGAATAGCCGTATTTCAATATATTGAGGAGATTCCTTGTCTTAGTCGAAGACTAGGTATCCTCCACTAATAAGGTTTAAGGTACAATCGCAAAATAATTCATGGATCCATTAATTATTTAACACCAGAAGAATGTGAACAACTTGCGCGACAAGCTGCTTAAAAACTTAACTTTTCTGTGTCCAAAATATTGACCTAGATCCATATTTATAATTTGAATTCATTGAATTATATTGTTATTTTATATCACTATCTTGTCTTTTTGATACCATTTTCATTTTTGTTCCAACAACGAAATAAAGAGCCAAAAATCTTTAGCTCTTTATTCTTCGTTTATTAAATTGCGATATAAATTAATATATTTTTCTGTTGAAACTTCCCAACTTAAATCTTGTTTCATCGCACTTTGAATAAGCTTATTCCAATGTTCTGGCATATGATAAAAATTAATCGCACGTTTAAGTGTAAATAGCATGTCATGAGCATTATAATGTGCGAATCCAAATCCATTTCCATATTGAATAAATTCATTGTATGGAATAATAGTATCTTTTAAGCCACCTGTTTCACGTACTACTGGAATTGTTCCGTATTTTAACGCAATCATCTGACTAATTCCACAAGGTTCAAAACGAGATGGCATTAAAAATAAATCGCTCCCTGCATAAATCATTTGAGAATTATAAGAATAGAATCCGATATTAACAGATACTTTTCCAGGGTATTTTTGTGCCATGCCTTTAAAGAAGCTCGTGTACTTATAATCGCCATCTCCTAATAAGACAAACTGCACTTCTTCTCGCATTAATTCCTCAAAAACTTTTAAAACTAAATCAAACCCTTTTTGCTCAACTAAGCGAGAAACCATTCCGATAACGGGTACATCAGGATCAATACGTAACCCAAGTTCACGTTGCATTTGGCATTTATTTTCTTTTTTCACTTCAATTGTTTTAGCTGAATAACGTTTATAAATACTTAAATCAGTAGATGGATTATTATAGTTATAATTGACTCCATTAATAATTCCATGTAGGTGATCTTTACGCGCGACAATAAAACGATCCAATCCTTCTGCAAAATATGGATAACAAATTTCATTACAATACGTCTCAGACACGGTTGTAATTTCATCACTCGTTACAATAGCCGTCTTCATGAAATTGACTTTTTCAAATAACATAACTTCATTTGGAATCGTCTCAAACTGTGAAATAATCGCTAAATCTGAGATATCACAAATTCCTTGGTAATGGATATTATGAATCGTAAACACAGTCTTTGTGTACATGAAATAATTATTTTTCTTCATAAAGACATATTTAACAAAATAAGGTACTAAACCTGTTAACCAGTCATGACAGTGAATCACATCATATTTGAGTCCACATTTCTCAATAAAATCTAGTGTTAAATAACAGTATAACTCATAGCGACGACAGTCATCACTATATCCATATAATTTCTCACGAGTTAATTCACCACAGGAAATAAAGTAATAATTAATCCCATCTTTTGAATATCGATACACATCATAAGGAACTTCTAGCTGATTAATAACAGCTACGGAACGAAATTCATGAGTTAGATTTTCTTGATATCGCTCGGCTAATGAAGTAAGTAATGGGAGGATGACATCCACGTTTAACCCTTGACTAATCAATTCTTGGGTTAATTCAGAAGTCACATCAGCTAAACCTCCAGTTTTATAAAATGGAACACATTCAGTTGAAATTTGTACTACATTAATCCCTTTATTTCCAATCACACGCTGTCCTTTGCCTATAACAATAGGGGTATAATCTTGACCACTTAAACGCGCTCCATCGCTAATGTAAACATGTTTATCTGTAATAACTTGCTCAATAATACTATTTTCTCCAATCACTGTTCTTGGTAAAATGACTGAATTTCTAACAATAGCTCCTCTTTTTATCGTTACATCACGGAATAGAATACAATTTTCAACTTTCCCTTCAATATGACAACCATTTGCAATCATCGAATTACTAACATCAGCTTGCTTTGTATAAAAGGTTGGGGATTCATCTTTCGTCTTTGTCAATACCGGACGATCGAGTAAGAAGATTTGAAACCCATACTCATAATGTAACATATCTAAATTCGCACGATAATAGGATAAAATGGAATCTATCGTTCGAGTATAAGACGTATGTTCATATCGATTAAGTTTTATCCCATCATTCATTTCAACTAAATCCATTACGGTTTGATAAGGAGAGATTTCATGACGCAAAATTAATTCAATTAAATACTCTCTCGATAAAACAAAAATACTTACGGGCTTATTACGATAATAAACCTGTGTGACATCTGCTCCAGATTTAATATGTGATTGAACAAGTTCTTCAAATGGAATTGTTGTGATAATGTTTGCATGATACATGACCACATAAGTTTGACGTGACCTTAGAAAATATTCAATATATTCTCTCATCCTTGCAAACGTTAATGTATTTGCGATTGCACTAACTTCTTTTTTAGGTGGTAATAAGAAAAGACCATCTACCTTTCGATCAAGACCCCAAAACTTCCCCGAACGAATATGATCACTTAATGAATGGTAATCTCCATCAGGAAAAATAGAAACATTGGTAATTCCTGAATGTACTGCATTTGACAAGGCGAAGTCAACGAGACGATAACGTCCTGCAAAAGGTAATGCTGCAACACAACGTTGATTTAATAAATTTTGTAGGGATTGTGAAGTATTCGTTCCATCTATCACACATAACGCCTTATTTTTCATCAATCGTCCCCCTTCCCTTGATGTTCAAGAATCTCTTCTAAATTATCATTGGTTACCAATATAATGTGATCATCATCTCCAATAATATCCGTATGGGCAGGAATAATAACATCATCACCAATCACTGCATAACGAATGTAGCAATCATGTTCAATATTAGCTTTAGTCAATATGACACTTTTCTCGACGACTGATCGTTCTTGTACCACACAACGATGACCAATAATTGAATCATAAACTTCACCAAAAATCATACTTCCCTCATTTATCCAAGCATTACGAACTTTTGCCCCTTTTAAAATATGATGAGGTGGTAAATTAGGCGTTTTAGAAAAAATAGGCCAACTATAGTCATGTAAATTTAAATCATTTTCTCGATCTAATAAATCCATATGTGACTTCCAATACCCTTCAACCGTTCCAACATCTCTCCAATATCCATCATACTCATAAGCATAGACATCACAATCTGCATCTATGAAGTAAGGTATAACATCCTGAGCAAAATCAACACCGTCATAAATATGTTTATAGTATTTATGAACAATATCCTCTTTAAATTTTTGCCAACTAAAGACGTATACCCCCATAGAAGCTAGTCGACTATCTGTTTTTTTAGGTTTTTCTTCAAATTCAATCACGCGATTCTCTTTATCAACTTTTAACATTCCAAATCGATTCGTATCCTCTTCTGGTACCCGAATCGTTGAAATAGTTAATTCTGATTTTTTTTCAATATGATAATCGATTAGTTTGCGATAATCCATCTTATAGATGTGATCAGCAGATAAAACCAATAAGTAATCAGGGTTATATTGTTCAACAAAAGGCATATTTAAAATAACGGCTTCAGCAGTTCCACCTTGCCATAAAAATCCATAATCACGAGAGGTATAGGGACCCATAACTGTAACAGAAGCTCCATGTACATCTAAATCCCACGAACTTCCTTCTCCAATATAACTGTTCAACTCCAATGGTTCATACTGTGTTAAGACACCAACTTGATCAATTCCGGAGTTTGTGCAATTACTTAAAACAAAATCAATTAATCGATATTTTCCTGCAAATGAAACTGCAGGTTTTGGACGATGAATGGTTAATTCTTTTAAGCGAGTCCCTTTTCCTCCCGCTAATATCATCGCAACAACGTTGACTGCCATTCCTTCATCCCCCTATTTTTAATTAATCAATATCAATGTCGACGCCTTCGCTCTCTACCAGAATCTCTCCCTTTAAAGGAGTCGCTTGATACTTCAAAATAACAGCTCCATATGGTGGAATTGTCATTTCCACATAGTAAGGTTTCCCATGACTAACTCCTTCTTTTGTAATTAAAGGTAAGCCATTATATTGATTTAATCCATGATAATAATCACGGTCACTATTTAAGACTTCAATATATTCTCCTTCCATAGGTACCCCTACTCTATATTGAGTGTATGAAACCGGCTTAAAGTTTAACACTACGATAACAAAATCATCAGCATTCTTTGCCTTACGAATATAAGAGAAAATACTTTGCTCATTGTTATTCACATCAATCCATTCAAATCCTTCAAAAGAATGATCTAACTCCCAAAAAGCTGCATCTTCTAAGTAAACTTTATTTAAATCTTTAATGTAACGATTCGAAGCATCGTGAGCTGGATATTTTAACAGATGCCAATCAACCTGTTCTTTATCTTTCCATTCATGGAATTGAGCAATTTCATTCGTCATAAAGTTTAATTTTTTACCAGGTAACGTCATTTGATAAGTACATAACAATCTAAACTGCGCCATCTTTTGCCAATAATCACCCGGTGCTTTATCAACTAATGATTTCTTACCATGGACGACTTCATCATGCGAGAAGGGTAAGATGAAATTTTCACTGTAAGCATAAGCCATTGCAAAGGTAATGTAATTATGATGATATGGACGATAAATATTATCTAACTCAATATAATCAAGGGTATCATTCATCCATCCCATATTCCACTTATAACTAAATCCAAGACCACCTACTGAAACAGGGGCTGTCACTAATGGATAACTTGTTGAATCTTCAGCTATCATTAATAATTTATCATCCTCAGCAAATAATTCAGTGTTTAAACGTTTTAAAAACTCGATGGCACCCTGATTTTCTCCTCGAGATTTATTTCCGCCCCAATAGATCATATTAGCTACTGCGTCAACACGAAAACCATCGACATGGTAATATTTCATCCAAAATAAAGCATTTGAAATTAAGAAACTTCGTACTTCTCCTTTAGCTAAGTCAAAATTAGCTGTTCCCCATTCAGAGATTGCTACATCAGGAAATGGATATTCGTAAACAGGCTCTCCATCAAATTGGAATAATCCATGTGCATCTTTACAAAAATGACCTGGAACCCAATCCATAATGACACCAATTCCTGCTTCATGACAACGATTAATAAACATCATTAAATCTTTTGGCTCTCCATAACGACTACTTGCAGCATAATAACCTGTTGCTTGATATCCCCATGATCCATCAAATGGATGTTCATAAAGTGGCATTAACTCAATATGCGTATAACTATGTTCAAGAACATAATTAATTAAATCATCGGCAATTTCAGCATAACTATGGAAGATTTCAGATTCTACTAACTCTTCATTGCGACGCCATGACCCTAAATGTAATTCATAAATATTCAATGGCTGTTCAAAAATATTAGATTTCTTTCTCTGTTCTACCCAATTCTCATCTGTCCATTCAAATCCTTCCATATCATAAATAATAGAAGCTGTATTTGGACGTTGTTCAGCATAAAAAGCATATGGATCTGCTTTAAGAATTTTATCTCCCCACGAAGTAGTAATTTCATACTTATACGTTTCGCCTGATTTCAATTTTGGAATATAAAGCGACCAAATTCCATGATCATTAATCATTTCATGATAAGCCCCTTGCCATGAATTGAAGTCACCAACCACACTGACTGATTTAGCGTGTGGCGCATAGACACAAAAATAAGTACCTAAAATTTCATTTTCATTTTTAATGACGTGAGAACCAAATTTTTTATATAGTTGTTTATGTGTTCCTTCTCCGAACAGATATCGATCAATATCTGTAAATTCACAATAAGGTTTTAAATTTTTAATTAAGTTCTTTTTTAAATCTTTTTTAAATAATTGACACTGACTTAGTTCTAATTCAAATTCAAACATTACTATTTCCCCCTTATTTGAAATCCAGCACCAACTGTATTTCCTTTCTCTATAATTATAAGCCACTTTATTCGGTTCCCAAGAATCATTCTCTCTGTAAAGCATTACATCTTTTATATGCTATGGGCATATCGTTCACAGATATTATAACGAAGAATCCACGCTTCATTTGTCTAATTTTGCAACTTCATCCTAGTTATATGTGATTTTATGATGAGTTATTGAACCTTACTTCTATTGAAACACACGTTTATTTACAATTTGAAAAAGGAATGATTCCGCCTTTTAGTAGAAAATCATTCCTTTCAATTTATTATTGTAGATATTTTATTTTAGTTTAACCTATATTGTTACACCTATATTATAAATAATTAAATCAATACGATCTCTAAAAATGTTATTCCATTATATTTGATATTCATTTTTCATTATGAACCGTTTTAAACCTCATCATCTTTCAAAAATAAAAGATCTACCCTCATTCATCTCAAGATTATCTCTCAATTATTACACACTACGAAGAGCATCTATAGGGTTTAAACGACTCGCTTTACGTGCAGGAACAATTCCAAAAATAATCCCCACACTTGCTGAAAATCCCAATGCTAATACGATTGCACTTGCTGAAATACTTGGTGTAAATCCAATAGCAGTTGATACAACATATGAAATAATAACTCCTAAAATTAGTCCAATCACCCCGCCGAATAAGGATAAGAAAATGGATTCAATTAAAAATTGTAATTGAATGCTTTTTGGCTTAGCCCCTAACGCTTTACGAAGACCAATTTCAGTTGTTCGCTCTGTTACTGAAACGAGCATCATATTCATAATTCCAATTCCACCAACTAATAAAGCAATGGATGCAATTCCAACCAACATCATCGTCATCATCGAATTCATACTTTCCATTGTATCTAACAAGCTTTCCATATTGATAATTGAATAACTGTCTTCTTTATAATTAAATGCCTCATTCAAAATGAGTTCCATATCATCAATAATTTGTTCAGCGTAGTTTGAATCACTCATATAAACTTCTAATGAATTGATTTGACGTACCCCAAATAAATTCATTAGATTTGAAGATGGTATAATAATTTTATAATCACTCCTTCCACTTCCCATTCGAGATGCCATCATAGCCATCATATCATTAGAGTCTGTTCCATTTAAAACACCAATGATTGTATATTGAATTCCATTTAATAAAATTTTCTCATTTAATGGATTTATCCCCATATATAAATCTTTTGCAATTTCTTCACTAATTAAAGCAACTTTTGTCTTTTGATCTATATCTAGTTGATTAATCAATCGACCTTGATTAAGAGAAATTTGGTTATTATCAAAATAAACTTCGTTTTTTCCTTCAATTGTAACATTTTCAATAACTTTTTGATTTCCAACTACCGATAAGGTTGTTGTTAAAGTTGGTGAAATTCCTTTAACATGTTCTATCTCTGATAACAGCTGTAAATCTTTATCACTTAAACCACTTTTTAATGGTGTTCCAGTGGCCTGAATCGTTAACTTATTCGCTCCAAGTTCAGAGAATTGCCCCATCATTTCATCATTAACGCCCTGGACAATTGAAATCAAAGCAATAATCGACATCACACCAATGACAATACCAAGAACCGTTAAGAAGGAACGCATCTTATTATGGATGATATTTTGCCAGGACATAATGATACTTTCTTTAAACATCCATTGACACCTCCTCAACAATATTTCCATCCAAAATACGCACAATTCGATTAGCTTGTTTAGCAATATGCTCATCATGCGTAATCATAACAATGGTTCTTCCTTCAGCATGTAGCTCTTTAAATAAATCCATGACTTGACGACCTGTTTTTTGATCCAGTGCTCCTGTTGGTTCGTCCGCTAGTAGAATTGTTGGATTTGTTGACAAGGCACGAGCAATCGCTACACGCTGTTGTTGACCTCCTGATAACTGATTTGGATAATGATTTAAGCGTTCGCCAAGTCCAACACGATGTAACTTTTCAATGGCAATTTCTCTACGCTTAGCTTTCGAAACACCTGAATAAATCATAGGTAACTCAACATTTTGTAATGCTGTTAAACGAGGTAACAGTTGAAATGATTGAAAAATAAATCCAATTTCTTTACTTCGAATTCCTGCTAATTCATTTTCATCTAAATCTTTTATGTCACGCCCAGATAAAATATACTGGCCACTACTCGCTCCATCTAAGCAACCAATAATGTTCATCATAGTTGATTTTCCCGAACCAGATGGTCCAAGAATAGAAACAAATTCTCCACGCTTAATACTTAGATTAATTCCTTTTAAAATCACTTGTTCTTCTTCGCCTAAATAATAGGATTTGATAATATTCTTCATTGATAGAATTTCTTCCGTCATCTACATCTCCTCCTATTACTTCGACTGTTGTATCATATCAAATGGGGTCATAAACTCAATTGTTTTTGGGATTAATATCTCCTCTCCTTCTTCAAGACCCGAGATAACCTCAACTAGTGTTCCATCCGTAATCCCTAATTCAACAGTTTTTGTCATAACTTCCCCTTGATTATTACGATAATAAACATAAGGTAAATTTGTGTAATCAAATTGTAAAGCACTCATTGGGATGACAATAACATCCGTAACACTTTCATTGACCATTTTAACTTCGGTTGACATCCCAACGCGTAACTCACTATCTTCATTTAAATCAATGGTCGCTACAAAATATGAGACTCCATTTAATGATTGTGCTTCTTTAGAAAGATGTGAGACTGTTCCTTTCACTTCTTTATCTAAGGCATTAATTGTTACAATTGCCTCTTTACCGACTTCTACTGATTTAACATCATACTCATCTACTTTTACTTTTACTTGTAAATTTGAATAATCAGTTAAATCCATAATAATAGTTCCAGCTGTCACAACATCTCCTTCGGTAACATATATATTTGCTACTTCACCATCAATGCTAGCTTTAACCTCGCTCCCTTGAAGTGTCGTAAATAAGACTTCATCCTTTTTAACTTGATCCCCTTCTGACACTTCGATCGTATCAATTTGATTCATAGCGGTTAAAACAACAGATTCCTTATTCTTAGCTTCAATATTTCCACTAAAACTATAATAAGTCGTTACATCTTCAACCATAGCTGTTATTGAATCATAATTGATACTTTCTTCTTTTTGGCTTGAGAAAACAATAACAATAATAAATACCAAACCTGCTATAATCCATCCAAGCCACTTTCTACTTTTCTTTTTTTTCATCTTTTTATTCCTCCTAATTAAAATGGATATTAAAATCATACTATTCTTTTGTAAACTCAATATTAATTAAAATATTTTTATTTAAACGAACAAAAATATTTAACTATATTTTACTTTTATGTCAGTTATTACTCATTTACTAGTTTAATCAATTTTGTTCAAATTATAAAAAAAAAGGTGTCTCTCCTCTATAAGGAAGACACCTTTTAACCCTCAAGTTATTTCTCTAAACTTTTTGCCATTAATACTAAAGCATCTTTTCCAATAGTACCTGGTTTAATTCCTAGTTCTTCGCAAGCAACTGTTACTTTTGCCAAAGGAGCATTTAAGAGTTGCTCAATGCTACGAACACCTTCTGCACGTCCTGCAATAATTTTACGAGCTCGTAGTTTTTCTGAATTGTTAAAAAAGTCAATATCAAGCGCTGCACACATAATGTATCCTACTTTTTCATGTGATACAATAAATAATGTTGTTTTAGGTAACGCAACTTCATAAGTTAAAAACTCATAGCCATCAAGATTAATTTTATTTACATTTAACACAACTTATCACCTCACTATAAACTATACAAAAAGCCTAACATTGGTGACAAAGAATTGTTAAAATGTAGCGAGGTTTGACATTTTAAACAATTTTAAGCATAACGCCAACACGATTGTACAAACTAAAAATGAAATTTTTGTACAAGGAGTGCTGTTTATGAAAGTAAGACAATTTATGACAGATGGTATTGAAGCACTGACACCAAATGAAACTGTCTTAAACGCTTCAAGATTAATGAAAAAATACGACATCGGTTCGATTCCTGTTATCGATGAATCATCCCAAGTAATTGGGATTGTTACAGATCGTGATATTGTCGTACGTGTATTTGCTGATATTATGCCAATGAATACAAAAGTTGATGAAATAATGACACATCCGGTACACACAATTATTGAAACAGCAGAAGTCGGGGAAGCCATTTCTTTAATGGCTGATAAACAAATTCGACGTCTACCTGTCGTAGATGCACAAAACAAATTAGTAGGAATGATTTCACTTGGTGACTTAGCAGTTCATCAATTAACAGATGGCCGTGCTGGAATTGCTTTAAAAGAAATTTCTGAACCAAATACAAATCCAAATTGTGACTTAGAAGTTGATGATTTTCCACTATAAAAAATGAGTGCCTCTGTGGCACTCATTTTTTATATCTACTCTATCACTACATCATCATGATGATGACAACAACATTCATGTCCTACTTCTTCATAGTCATCATAATCATCGTCATCTTCTTCAACATCGATGACACAGCTTCCAATCGCTTCGTCGATTAATTCTTCATCGCTTAATGTTGATAAGTTTAATGCATCCAACATCGGACAATAACGTGTCACACCTTCAGCTACTTTCATACTACCAAGTGCTGCCATCCATCCTTTGTGCTTCATAATCCCTAAACTAATCATCATTAATCCAGCACTAATACGAACATAAGCATCCATGCGTCCAACATTTTTTACACACATGTTAATCACTCCTTTCGTTAATAGTGTCTCTTTTATCGACAATTTCATACAATCTTCTTGACTAGCAATTAAAGTAAAAAGGCCAATTCTAAATAAAGTGAATTAGCCTTTTTAACTGTTTTATTCGTTTAAAATCATCTTATCTAATACTTAGTAAAAAAACGAGATAATATTAAAACTCATTTCATTCGGTAATATTTTTAGATTATCCAATTGATCCATTCATTTCTAGTTTTAATAATTGATTTAATTCAACAGCATATTCCATTGGTAACTCTTTTGCAAATGGCTCAATGAATCCCATAACAATCATTTCTGTCGCTTGTTCCTCAGTTAATCCACGGCTCATTAAATAGAATAATTGCTCCTCTGATACTTTTGAAACTGTTGCTTCGTGTTGAATTGTTACATCATCATTTTTAACAATGTTATAAGGAATTGTATCTGATTTTGAAATCTCATCTAGGATGATTGTATCACATTCAACATGTGACTTAGCACCTTTAGCTTTTTTACCATGTTCAACAATTCCACGATACGTAACATTTCCGCCACCACGTGATAATGATTTAGAAATGATAGTTGATGACGTATTTGGTGCTAAATGAATCATTTTGGCACCTGCATCTTGAATTTGTCCCTCTCCTGCAAAGGCGATTGAAATCGTTGTTCCTTTTGCTCCTTCACCTTTTAAAACACAGGCAGGATATTTCATCGTAATTTTTGACCCGATGTTTCCATCAATCCATTCCATATGCGCATAGTCTTCACATACTGCACGTTTTGTTACTAAGTTTAAGATATTGTTTGACCAGTTTTGAATTGTTGAATAACGGCAACGTCCACCTTTACGGATATAAATTTCAACAACAGCTGAGTGTAGTGAATCAGCTGAATAAGTTGGAGCTGTACATCCTTCAACATAGTGAATATCTGCACCTTCATCAACGATGATTAATGTACGTTCAAATTGTCCCATACTTTCTGTATTAATACGGAAATATGATTGTAACGGTTTTTCGATTTTTACGCCTTTTGGAACATAAATAAATGATCCACCTGACCATACAGCACTATTTAAAGCTGAGAATTTGTTATCTGCATAAGAAATAACTTTTCCAAAATATTCTTTAAATAAATCTGGATATTCACGTAATGCTGAATCCGTATCCATGAAGATAACTCCAGCTTCTTCAAGTTCTTTTTGATTATTGTGGTAAACAACTTCTGATTCATATTGTGTTGATACCCCTGATAAGAACTTAGCTTCAGCTTCAGGAATTCCTAATTTATCAAATGTATCTTTAATTTCATCAGGAACGTCTTCCCAGCTATTTTCTGTTTTTTCAGACGGTTTAATATAATAGGTATAGTCATCAAAATTAATTTCTGATAAATCAGGTCCCCACTCTGGCATTGGTGTTTTCGCAAAATGTGCATAAGCTTTTAAGCGATATTCTAACATCCATTCTGGTTCACCTTTAATAGTAGAAATTTCACGAACAACATCTTCTGAAATTCCTTTTCCTGTATCTTTTAAATTTTTATATTCTGTTTTGAAGCCATATTTATAATCTGTTACAATGCCTTCAAGTTCATTTTTTTTCTCTTGTACTTCAGCACTCACCCAGTAACCCTCCATTTCGGTTTGGTATGATTTTTATGTTATTTTTTAATTTCATTAATTGCTTGTTCTGCTGCTTTCCATGAAATAGTGGCACATTTTACACGTGCTGGGAATTTTGATACTCCTTGATAAACTGGTGCATCTCCCATATCTAAATCTTCATCAAATTCATTACCTTTAACTAATTCATAGAAATTGTTGGTAATGGTTTGAGCTTCATCTAATGTTTTTTCTTTTAAAGTTTGTGACATAACTGAAGCTGAAGAACAGCAAATTGAGCATCCTGTTCCTTCATGACGTAAATCAACGATTTTCCCATCTTCTACTTTCACTTGAACGGTAATATCATCTCCACATGTTGGATTTTTTAAGTGAACTTCATGATATCCGTCTTCTTGTAATAATCCTTTATTACGTGGATTTTTATAATGATCCATAATAACTTGGCGATAAAGTTGTTCTAAATTAGAAAAAGACACCGTCGAAAAACTCCTTTCCTTTACGAGTGGCCTCAATAAATGCATCCACTTCTTCTTTTGTATTATATAAATAGAAACTTGCACGTAAAGTAGCTGGTTGACATAACCATCCCATTAACGGTTGCGCACAATGATGTCCAGCTCGAACACATACCCCTTCAGCATCATAAATAGTAGCCGCATCATGTGGGTGAACACCATCAATATTAAAAGAAATAATTCCTGTTTCAGCATCTTTATTGAAGATTGTTACGCCACCTAGTTCATTTAATTTCTCAACTGCATAGTTGCGTAACTCTAACTCATGCGCTGCAATATTATCAAAACCAATTGACTCTAAATAATCAATTGCTGCACCTAACCCAATGGCTCCTGCAATTACTGGTGTTCCCGCTTCAAAACGATAAGGGGCATCTTTCCATGTTGATGTCACTTCACCAACAATATCAATCATTTCTCCACCGAACTCAATTGGTTCTAATGAGTTTAATAGTTCATATTTTCCGTATAAACATCCTACCCCAGTTGGACCACACATTTTATGTCCACTAAATGATAAGAAGTCACAATCCAGATCTTGAACATCAATTTTCATATGTGGAACTGCTTGTGCAGCATCAACAGATACAATCGCTCCGACTTCATGAGCTAAAGCGGTAATTTCTTTAATTGGAGCAATATATCCCATAACATTTGAAACATAATTAATTGCGACAACTTTTGTTTTATCACTTAAAACTTTTTTAAAGTTTTCAACTGTAATATGTCCTGTTTCATCAAGCGGGATAAATTTTAAAACAGCTCCTTTTATGCGTGCAACGTGTTGCCATGGTAAGAAACTACTATGATGTTCTAATTCAGAGACGATAATCTCGTCTCCTTCTTTTAAATGATCTAAGCCATAACTTTGAGCGACTAAGTTTAAGGCATGTGTTGCACCTTTTGTAAAAACAATTTCTTCTGCTTTTTTAGCATTAATTAATTGCTTAACTTTTTCACGCGCTCCTTCATAAAGTTCAGTTGCATCGTTACTTAATTGATAAACACCGCGATGAACATTAGATGTCTTCTTCGTATTATAATGATTTACGGCGTCAATAACCACTTGAGGCTTTAACGTTGTAGCACCACTATCTAAGTATACTAATGGATGTCCGTTCATCGTTTCCTTTAAAATAGGAAAGTCTTCACGGATACGATTTACATCGATTGACATTGCCTCCACCTCTTTAAGCATTAATTTTACGTTCAATAACCTTTAAAAATTCTGATTTAATAACATCGCTACGAATATCATCAATAAATGGCATTAAGAATCCATGAATGATTAAAATCTCAGCTGCACGACGTGTTAATCCACGGCTCATTAAGTAGTATAATTGCTCTTCATCAATTTTTCCTACTCCAGCTGCGTGACCTGCTTTAACATCATATTCATCAATTAAAAGAATTGGGTTTGCATCTGCACGTGCCGTTTCTGATAAAATCATCGCACGGCTTTCTTGCTGTGCATTTGATCCCTTCATTCCTTTATTAATTTTTCCAATTCCATTGAATGTTAATTGTGCACTATCTTTTGATACCCCGTGGTTCACGATGTGCCCTTCAGTATAAGGGGCAAAATGTTCAATATTAACTGTAATATTTTGTTTTTGTTCACCTTCAGCAATAGCCACTGTTTTAACTTCTGCTGTTGCCCCTTCACCTATTAGAGCTACTAAATTTTCAGAAACAGTATTTCCATCATTTAATGCTCCTAATGATAATAAGAAGCGTCCATTCGCCTCAACGGCTGCTTTACGACATTGATAAACAGTTGAATCTTGATGTAAACGATCCATCGCTGCATACTCTACAGACGCATTTTGTCCAACAATAACTTCTGAGATAGCATTGATTGTTGATTTCGTTGCATTATGATAGTTTTCAATATATTTAAATTGTGAGCTTTGCTCCGCTACAATTAATGTGTGATTGATTAATGATCCTGTCTCTTGTACATAAACAACACTTAAAACATCATTGATCACTTTATTTTTTGGAACGTAGATGAATAAACCACTATTTAAGTTTGCCACATGCATAGCAACTAGCTTATTCATTTCAATTGGTGTTAGTGTCATAAAATGGGGCTTAAATAATTCTTCATGAGTCGTTAATGCCTCTGTTAAGTTTGCTACGACTACTCCATCAAAGGCATCACTTAATTTTTTATACACAACAACACCATCACATACAATGACAACATTTTGTTCTTCACTGTTCACTAAATGTGAAACTGCTGCTGGAATTTCATTTTCTTTATATACAACTTCAGATGGTGCTTCAATTGTATCAAAAGCCCAATTTTTAATATTTGTACGGTCTGCTTTTGGTAATTTTAATGAAGGCATTAAAGTTTTAGCTTGCTCTTGCATTTCTTTAAACCAATTTGGTAATTGCGTCATCAATCTGACCCCTTTCATCTATAACTTTAAACATTTAATCTCATTAATATTTTCTTAGGACGGGTTTAGATTATAGGTCTAACATTTCTTTAGTAGCACATGTTCCGATTGATACGACTTTACGTTTTTCATCTTCAACGATTACTCGCTCATCTTCGATTCCTAATTCTTGCTTAATCCAATCATACCCTTCACGATCAATTCGTTCGATTAATTCTGGTCCACCAGATTTAACAATACGACCTTTCATCATGATGTGAACAAAGTCTGGTTTAATATGATCTAATAAACGTTGGTAGTGAGTAATTAATAAGCATCCGAAGTCTTCACTGCGCATTGAGTTAACTGCTTCACCAACAATACGTAGTGCATCAACATCAAGTCCTGAATCAATTTCATCTAAGATTGCAATTTTAGGTTTTAACATTAACATTTGTAAAATCTCGTTACGTTTTTTCTCTCCACCTGAGAACCCTTCGTTTAAATAACGATGTGGTAAATCTTCGCGCATTTCTAATTTTTCTACGTTTTTGTCTAATTCACGAATAAATTTAAATAATGGAACATCTTTACCTTCTTCCATGCGTGTCTGCATCGCAGTACGTAAGAAGTCTGAATTTGTTACACCTGGAACTTCAGCAGGATATTGCATTGCCAAGAATAATCCAGCACGAGCACGTTCATCAACTGACATTGATAAAACATCCTCATGATTTAATGTCACATCTCCACTTGTTACTTTATATTTTGGATGTCCCATAATTGTAGAAGATAATGTCGATTTCCCTGTTCCATTAGGACCCATGATCGCATGAACTTCTCCACCTTTAATTTCTAAGTTTACTCCTTTTAAAATTTCTTTATCTTCAACGTTTGCACGTAATTCTGATATCTTTAAAACAGGTTTTTGCATGTTTTAATTCCTCCACTCAAGTCATTTGCATTTTTTCAAATTAATTTTATTATACTAAATTCACACCTTAAAACCAAATAATATAGTAATCTTCTTTATAATTATCCTCATATTATGCTAATAAATCCGGCAATCTCTGGTTAGTTTTTGATTTCGTATGATATTACATACATATTTTTCGGCAAATTTCTTAAAACTGAAGTTATACGTAAAATATTATTATATGAAGAACTTAATACGTAAATTCAACCGATTATCAGACAAAAATGCTTTTTTTTATCTAAAATAAAATTAATCTACTAACATATTATTTTCATTTGTAACTTTTTGTAGTATGATTGAACAGGATAAAATTTGGAGGTAACTGTATGGAATACATTAACATCTTACTAGGTCTGTTTAGTGGACTGGCTCTGTTTTTATTCGGTATGGAATTTATGGGAGACGGTCTTGAAAATGCAGCAGGATCACGATTAAAATCATTCTTCGATAAAGCCATTACGAATCCGCTTAAAGGGGCTTTAGTAGGAACTATTGTCACAGCAATTATACAAAGTAGTAGTGCAACAACCGTTATGGTCGTTGGTTTCGTTAACGCAGGTCTTATGAGCTTATACCAAGCCGTAGGAGTTATTATGGGGGCGAATATCGGAACGACGATTACGGGTCAGTTAATCACATTCAAAATTGATGATTACATCCCGCTGTTCATCATTATCGGGGCAGCGTTAATCTTATTTATGAAACAAGAAAAACGCAAAGAAATTGGGAAGATTATCTTTGGATTTGGTCTTTTATTCATGGGGTTATCTGCTATGAAAGATGCCATGAGCCCAATTGCAGAAACAACATTTTTCCAAGACTTAATTTTAGCTCTTGAAGGAAATATGTTCTTAGGAATTTTAGTCGGAGCAGCGATGACTGCAGTCGTACAAAGTTCATCTGCATCTACAGCAATTCTTTTATCCTTAGCTGCAACAGGTGCAATTAGTTTACAAGTAGCAATTCCAATCTTATTCGGTAACAACATCGGAACATGTGTTACTGCTTTATTATCAAGTTTAAATGCTAATAATGTTGCTAAGAAAGCTGCATTCATTCACTTATCATTTAACTTAATTGGAACATTAATCTTCTTACCATTGATTAATATCCTTTCACAAGTTGTGGTATATATGGGTGGAGATATTGACAAGCAAATTGCTAATGCACATACCATTTTCAATCTTGTCAATGCAATTATCTTACTACCATTCGCTAGTGTATTTGTTAAACTATCTAACTTAGCGCTTAAAGATAAAGAAGGTGAAAAACCAACGATTAATCGTTTAGATCGTCGTTTCCTTGAAACACCTGCGATTGCATTTGAGCAAGCATTCCAAGAAAGTTTAACAATGTATGATTTAGCAAAAGAAAACTTAACACTTGCAACAAATGCTTTAATCGATGGTAAAGTCACTGATTTGAAAAAAGTCTATGAAAATGAATCAGAAATTAATCGTTTAGAACGTGATTTATCCACATTCTTAGTGGCAATCTCTTCTCATGATATTACAGAAGTTGATACAAATCGTATTACTTCGATGATTAAAATCGTGAGTGATATTGAACGCATCGGTGATCATAGCAAAAATATTGCTGAATTAGCTGAAGAAGTTTCAACAGGCAAGCTTAAATTTACAAACGATGCAATTGAAGAATTAAAATTAATGTATAACTATACTCTTGAATCAATTAACTCTTCTTATGCGAGTTACAAAAATAATAACCGTCAAAAAGCAAATGACACTGTTATTTTTGAAGAAAATATCGACCGTTTAGAAGAATTATTACGCGATAAACATATTCAACGACTAAGTCAAAATAAATGTAATGCTCACAGCGGTGCAGTATTCTTAGACGCCATTTCAAACTTTGAACGTATTGGTGATCATTCTATTAATATTGCTGAATATATTTTAAGCTTAGATGATAATTTCAAAAAATAATTAAATAAAAAAGAAGCTAGGGAACGCCTTAGCTTCTTTTTTATTAGTTTTCTATTCCAAATACGAGATTCATCGCCATTAATAATTCATTTGCTTCCTCTTGACTGCGAATTGGATGATATTTAAAAAAGTCTAATGTTTTTAATTGAGCCTCACTAACGATGCGATCAATTGGCCCTCCCGTTTCTAATGTTGCTCGAAATCTTTCTTCTAGTTCAACAACTTTGAATAATACATGATTCATAATCACGACATCTCCCTCTTTCAAATAAGCTGACTTATTATGACTTAAAATTAAGCAGTTTATTCAATTTCGTCGAAGAATTTATGGACTAATTCACCGATTAAACACGTACACTCTAAAGACAACAATATCAATAGGAGTGAAAATAATGACTGTACTACCAATCGTACTTAGCTTATTTTGTGGTCTCGGCCTTTTTTTATATGGAATGCGACAAATGAGTGGAGCATTAAAATCGTTAGCTGGTAATAAACTTAAAGAAACTGTTTCAACAACAATTACCTCACCTTATAAAGGGGCATTAATCGGTTGTCTCTTTACAGCGCTTGTTCAAAGTAGTTCAGCAATTACTGTTTTAGTTGTTGGTCTTGTTGATGCAGGACTCATGACGTTATTACAAGCTACAGGTGTAATTATGGGAGCAAACCTTGGAACAACGATTACGACTCAGCTTATTACGTTAAATCTGACCAATTTTATTCCAGGCTTTATCTTTTTAGGAGCCACAATCATGCTCTTTTCACGAAACAAGAAGCTTTATCATATTGGACATTTTCTATTTAGTTTTGGAATGCTCTTTCTTGGGCTTGAAATTGTGAAGTCATCTATGAACCCTATCGTTTCATCAGACTTATTCCAACGATTAATTTTTAATGTTCAAGGAAATCCGTTAATGTGTATTCTGCTTGGAATGTCTATTACATTTTTAATTCAAAGTTCATCAGCGTCTACGGCCATTTTAATCTCGCTTGTTTCAACTGGATCCATTACCCTTTATACAGCCATTCCCGTTCTATTTGGGCATGAAATAGGAACTTGTCTAACAGCTATACTTTCTAGTTTAGGGGGAAACACCGCTGGTAAGCAAGCGGCACTAATTCACTTTACATTTAATATTTTAGGAACGCTACTCTTCCTACCATTTATTGATGTATTGATTGATTTCACTGCAACATTTAGCGCAACTCCAGAACGACAAATTGCCAATGCACAACTCTTTTTTAATTTATCAACGGTTATTTTATTTTTACCATTTAGTAAAGTTTTCGTTAAGTTTGCTCAAACAATTTTTCATGATAAAAATCAATCGTCTTATCGACATTATCAATAAGAAAAGGGAGAACAATCAGATGTTCTCCCTTTTCTTATTACCTGTACTCTTAATCAGTAAAAAGGTAAGAAGTTTAAGTAAAGTCCTTACCTTTTTATCGTATAATTTATTTTTTTTCAGCCATGAATGCTTCAATATCTTCAATTGATTTAATGATATCTTTTGATAAATTTTCATGTCCATCTTTTGTAACTAAGATATCATCTTCAATACGAATTCCGATTCCTTCTTCAGCAATGTATAATCCTGGTTCAATCGTAATAACCATACCTGGCTGTAATACACCACCACGGCCACCAACATCATGAGTGTCTAATCCTAAGTAATGACCAATTCCGTGATAATAGTATTTTGATAATTCATCATCATTTTCAATTAATCCTAATTTTTTACAACCTTCAGCTAATTTTTTACGTGCAAATTCATTCACATCTTGTAACGCTACCCCAGGCTTAATGATTTCAATTGTTGCTAATTGAGCATCTAATACGGCTTGATATACTGCGCGTTGACGATCAGTGAATTTCCCATTAATTGGGAATGTGCGTGAAATATCTGAACAATAATAATTCCACTCACATCCTAAATCAAATAGGATTAAATCTCCATCATGACAAATTGAATCATTTCTATCATAATGTAACACAGTGGCATTTGCTCCTGAAGCTGCAATCGTATGGAATGATGTCTTTTTAACACCTTCTGTTTTAATTGTAAAATCATAGTGCGCCTCTAACTGATACTCATACATTCCTGGTTTTGAGTTTTTCATTAAACTTTCAATTCCAAGACGTGTCTTTTCAATAGCTGTACGCATATTAGCAATTTCATCTTCAGATTTAATTAAGCGTAATGCTGTAATGTCTTGATAAATATTTTGAACATGTAAAAATGGATATTGGCGTTTTAATTCTTTTGCGAATTGAACTTGGATTGTATCTGGGTGATTATATGATCCACGTTCAAAATCAAAATAAGCATTTTCAAACGCGTCATTTAATAACCAACGACCTAACATTGGGCGTAATTCACTCTCAGGGAATACATTTTTAATACCTGAAATTTCTTTTGCTT
Source organism: Turicibacter sp. (assembly GCA_030531025.1). Next base: position 2,693 of record JAUMTV010000026.1, on the reverse strand, counting down.
CTTGCGCACTCATGCGCTTCCCAGTCCATTTTTCTTCAACTTCTGAAACTGTTTCGATAAATAAATAGTCTTCCATCACACCATTAATTTTACGTAAAACATAAGCCATTTTTGGACGGTCTAAGTTTGTTAAATAATAAAAATTACGGTGTGGTGTATATTCATAAAATTGATCACCTGAACGAACAGGTGCTTCCCCTGATAATAAAATTAATAATGAATTATCCTTAATATTTGCCCCTAACGTCTGACGACGACATTTTAAGGTTTCTAACATGGAAACTCACTCCTTTTCAAATATTGCTACTATTATAGCATACATTAAATTACGGTATAATAGTTTTTTTGTAAGAAATTTATTCATCTACTATTGTAAACGAAACGCTCTATTTCATTCAAAGAAAAAAGACATCTATTACTATATATAAACAGAAATGTATTTTATAATGCTACATCAGTCTTAGTTGGTAAGCCGCTTTAATACTAAAGCACCCTATAGTCCAGATAAAAGTTTTCCGATATGAAAAACTTATCTGGACTTATATATATAAGTCCAGATAAATTTTCTTCAAAGAATTTTTTTAACCCTAGCAATGGTAGACAGCTAAGTGGAAGATACTTGCTTCGCAAGGCAGGGGACCTCTGGACTATAGGATGTCTTGATAGGTAAAAGAGATTATTATTTTTTATTTGCTACCTTAGATGTAGAATACTTATCTGTTTATATATAGAATGTCTTTTTTCTTTATAGTAAATGTGCCACTTTCCCAATGGCCCATGCCTGGTGATCTAAGTGAAGTTGACTTAAACAGTCATCTAAACTGAGCCATACTAATTCATGATCGTGTTCGATCGGTTGGGCTATCTGTTCTAATTTTGTTGCCAAGTAGAAATAGCCTGTTGCATGTAAATAAAGGTTACGATAAGTTGAGTAATAATAGTTTGAAGCTTTACAAATAAATTGATTAATTTCGATGTCCCAACCAAGCTCCTCGATACATTCACGTCTTAGACAGGCTTCTTTACTTTCTGATTCCTCTAACCCGCCCCCTGGTAAAAAATAACCATGCGGTAAACGGACAGTTGCAACTTCATTTTTATCATTTAAAATAATGGCATAAACTCCCTCTCGATCAATATAAGTTTGATTAGGTAGTTTCTCACCAAATACATCATCAATCATTCTTACACATCCAATCTTTTTTTAAATCTCACAGCTTTTTTGAAGGTAATAATCAGGAATTGCTTCAACAAACTGTGTTCCACAACGCATTAATTCTCCCATGACTCGTTCAATGCCTTTTGAATGTTTAAACCAATTATGTTTATTAATTTGCTGGGTTTCTATCGGGCAAATCATAATTTTTGCATCTGGATACGCCCATTGAAAGTACATTAAACATCGCCTCGCATGAAAGTCTTGCGTACAAACAATTGCCTTTTGAATATTTAGGCCTAATCGATCCGTTACCTTTCGACAATTAAAGGCATTTTCAAACGTATTTCTAGCTTCATCTTCTTTTAAGATTGCCTCGCTTGAAACGCCTTCGTGTCTAAGAATAGATGACATATAAGCCCACTCTGTCTCATACGTTTCTTTAGATTGTTTAGATAATTCATCTGGTAAAGAAAAACAATTCGTTAATATACTATATTTTCCTAATGGGAGAACATAGTTAGCGTATCCTCGTGATCAGAGCTTAGCAGCCTGAACACTCGGTTCTAAAAAGTAAGATCCTGGAATAAAGATAATATCTGCTGCCTCTAATTCATGTTCAACAAAAATAAATTCCGTTATATCTTTAATCATGAAATTTCCCCCTATTTCACATTTGATTATAACGAGTTTTTAATTCAACATTTGTCATTTTTTGTTTTCTAATATTATCAGCTTGAAATGATTACCAAATCAAAAGATAAGAATTAAAAGAATTGGAATAAAAATAGCAGGAACAAAGTTCATTAATTTCAAATTTGTTACTCCTAGCATATTTAAAGCCAAACCAATAATTAATATCGATCCGACACACGTCATTTCTCCAATAACCAAATCCGTTAAAAAGGGAGCCATCAAACTAGCTAATAATGTAATTGTCCCCTGATAGATAAAAACAAAAACACTCGATAAAATGACGCCAATCCCTAAACTAGCTGAAAAGATGACAGATGAAATACCATCTAACATTGCTTTAGTATAAAGCATCGAAGCATCACTACTTAAACTATCTTGTAATGAACCGACAATAGCCATTGCCCCCACACAAAATAATAAACTAGCACTCACAAATCCTTCTGAAATTGAAGTATGGTTATCTTTACTTTTAAACTTACACTCTAACCAATTACCTAGACTATTTACCCGACAATCTAAATTTAATAACTCTCCAATTAATGTTCCAATAACCATTGATAAAATAATGATTAATGCATTTTTACCTTGCATTGTTCCACTAATCCCAATATAAAGAACACATAGTGCTAATCCATTCATCACTTGTTTACTCAGCTTCTCTGGTAGTCCTCTTTTAAAAATAAGACCAATACTTCCACCTAAAATAATCGCGCCTGTATTAACAATTGTTCCTAACAATTAAACCCCTCCTCTTTGAATAGGTAACTATTAACCCTATATAATAAAACTATATAAGTCCAGATAAATTTTCTTCATAGAAAATTTTTAAGCCCTAGTAGCG
>JAUMTV010000301.1 GCA_030531025.1 Turicibacter sp. | reverse complement strand
TACATTTTTAATTTCAGGGCTTTTTGAGAAATCAAAGCGTAGAATTTCAGCATCACCAACGATTGCACGTTGCACACGATCAGGTTGTGCTTGATATTTAATTTTACCTTCGGCCTCATCTTTAGCTCGAGGTTTACGTTTTAGCGGTGGTTTTTGATTTTGCTCTCCCGCTTCTTTAGTTTTTGGTTTCTTCTTCGGAACATCCGTTTTAACCTTCACCACAGTTTTTTCTTGACTACCTTTTTTCAACTTTACAGGCGAAGCAGCTTTAGATAGCTCTTGCTTAAACTGTGTTTCAACCACATATAAAATATCACGAGTATCCATCTTCCCATCTGTTGGATTGTTTTGTTTAATTGCCGCCTCAATCACCTGACTAATTTGTCTGGTAATATTATTAATAAAACGTTTAGCGTTTTTTTGAAGTTCTTGATCCTTAATGTGATCAAAAGATAGCTGCGTATGTGATTCATTTTCTAGCGACTTTAAATATGCATCCTCTTTTGAAGATACCGGAATCAAAACCCCATTAAATGGTTTATTGATATGACCATTAATTTTCTTATCTTCAATCTTCATTCCAATTGTACGAATAATCCCAATGCGCCCTTTTGGAATAGATAAATCGTATCTAAAATATAAGTTAAATTCGTAGTCTTCTTTTTTATCTCTAATCGTAATGCGTTGTGGTTCGAGTTCTGTATACGTTTGATAATAAAACGGTGTAAAATTCAAGTCTTTCGATTCCACACTATCTGGATAATAGATTGGATCAGACATATATTGGCCAATTGTTTGAACGTTCAAGCACTGATCATTAATGTAAACTTGCAACTTTCCTTCTAAAATAGACAAGAAGAAACTATCACAAACGGCCTTTACAATTTCGATCTCGTTGCTGAACTCAGTACGTAAAAACGGTACAATAATTTTCAACCCACGCGTCTGTTTTTGAAATACCTCGTGATAATGATTCTTGAATGGGTGAAATTTACCATTTTTTATCTGTGTAAAATAGCCTGTGGCACGATAACATTTCGCATTTAACTCGTGCTCTATTAATTGAATTGTTCCACCGAGATGCTGATTCCCAAATTCGTCACAGTTCGCAAAATACATTAAATACAAATCAGATGCTGCATTCGATGCGATTTTCCCTATTCCATGAGAACCTCCACGCGCCTGCTCTTCTGATTCATCCGCTTCAACTGTATGTACCCCTTTGTTGTAGGCGTAAATACTCCACGTGTCCTCATTAGAATTGGTTTGTCCATTCATTGCACCACGTAAACCTTTTGTATTACTATCCTCAAAAGAAATATAATTAATTGTTTGAGCATGCATCTTATTTTGCATATGAGCAATTGTTTCCTT
>JAUMTV010000300.1 GCA_030531025.1 Turicibacter sp. | reverse complement strand
ACTTGAAATACGCGAGTATTGCAGGTGCCTATTTAACCACAAAAACAGTTGAAGACATTGAGTTAGTTTAACTAGAGAAAGAGCCATTACAAATGTAGTGGCTTTTTCATTTTTGCTAGGTTCTGATCATCATTCGTGATATAATCATAATGATCTTTCGAAGGTTGAACAGCAAACATCCAAAAAAGTAGATTTGATTTATATCGTTTCTACTTTTTTGTTTTTTAAAAAGGAAATCATCTTAAGGAGGCGTATGTTTATATGAGGTGATAAAATGACAAAAGAAAAACAATTTGAAGAAAGATTAAATTCACTAATATTATTAAAAGCATTATTAATTAAGGATCATGAATTTGATGAAGTCACACAAAAAGAGTATCAAGCAGCATGGGAGAAAGCTTTTGATTTACTAGAAGAATAATTGAAAACAGAAAAGGCAGTCAAGTAGCTATTCGCTACCTAACTGCCTTTTATCTTTTTGTTGTTATTAGTTTAAATTTATTGCGATATTTAAATAGAATTTTTAACTTTTATAGTAAATATAATAAAGTATTCTACATTAAGGGGATGGGTTAGTATGGAATATGAAGAAATACAAGGGCTAACAGACGAACAAAAAGAATTTATTAATTTGTTAACAAAAGAAAAAGGAAATCTTTTAAGCGAATTTAATCAAAAAGTGAATGAACTTGAAAATTTTCATAAAAAGATGAGTCAATGGATAGAGGGGATAGAGGATAGTATTAATCTTGATATGCTTAGTATACCTAAAAAACTAGGGGAAGAAGTAACGGTGCAGCATACTAATTTTATCGAAATATTAAAAAATAAAAAAACAGAGTTTTTAAAGGATTTCGAGCAAACGATAAATAGTTTGAAACTCGCTAAGGATAATTTTTATAAAGGGGTTATTCAACAGGTAGATAATATAGAGCACAGTATTAAGAACAGTATCTCCAGTACAGAAGAAGATAAATATAGGGGATTTATCGTACAAGTTGGTAGAAGGTTATAGTACTTAATGATAAAAAAAAGCAGTTAAGTAGCCATACGATACCTAACTGCTTTTTATTATTTGACAACGTGACTTGATACGTTAAATAAACTTTCAATTTCATCCGTTGTATAGGTTGATTGCATCCATATCATTTTATCGTAGTTAAACTGATGAACTATATGTTGACCATTTGACACCACATTAGAAATCCAAAGGTGATCTCCGATTCGATACATCGTTACATCCAATCCATAATAATTAGCTTTTTTTGATTCCAACATTTTGATTCCTCCTAAGATTAATATCTAAACTTTTTCGGTTTTCAAAAAGTGAAACAGTCGGGCCACTTATAAGGATTAATCCAGCCTGCATCGTTGCCATATCTTTTAAA
>JAUMTV010000299.1 GCA_030531025.1 Turicibacter sp. | reverse complement strand
ATATACTTGCCCTTTTTGCCATGGAACTCACGTCGTTAAAAATGGAACTAAAAAAGGGCTTCAACGTTACTTATGTCGTCATTGCCGTAAATCTTTTAGTGACCAAACCGCTACCCCTTCTTGTCATTCTAAAAAATCACCGAAGTTATGGCTTCAATATTTGAAATGTATGTTATCGGGGTATACCATTCGCAAATGTGCTGAGGAGTGTAATCTGAACATTGCCACATCCTTTTTCTGGCGACATAAAATTTTAGATGCCTTAGCGACTGCTGTAGGAGTTGGAGATTTAGAGGGGCTTATCGAAGCAGATGAAACCTTCTTCAGATACAATCGAAAAGGAAATTTTACAAAGGTTAGAAGCTATAAAAAAGGTGTTCGTACCTCAACAGAACGAGTAACTAAAAAGGCAAAGAAGAAAAAACGTGGCTTATCTCGTGAGCAGGTTGCCGTTGGAACTGCTTTAGACCGTTTAGGTAATCTTAAAATGGGACTAATTTGTACGGGAAGATTACAATATCCTGCTCTTAGACGATTCTATGAAGGGCATATTTCAGCCAATTCAACTTTGTGTACAGATAGTGCTCATGGATATGCTACTCTATCAGAGGAATTACATCTTAATCACATTAAAATCGAGTCAGGAAAACGAAAAAAAGACATTTATCACATCCAACATATTAATTCCCTCCATAGTCGGTTAAAAGCTTTTATGAGTGATTTTAAAGGCGTTGCAACTAAACACTTACAAAACTATTTGTACTGGTTCAAATTCATTGAATTATTTAAATCAGAACGTGAGTCAATTAAGATAGAAAAGGCATATGTATTATCCCAAGCTAATTATACGGAATGTTCAGTTAAAGCTATTCGAACACGAACAGCCGCATTTATTTGAAATAGGAAAAAATTGTATAAAAAATACCATTGTTATATAATGATAATAAATTTTATAATAGGGGGAATTCAAATGAATACAAAGAAAGTCTTTGGTAAATTGTTAACCACGACTATAGGATTATTATTTATTTGGCTCGTTTTATTTGGGGTTGATTATTGGAGAGTTGTAAAAAATTTCGAAAAGCCGTTCTTCTCGTTTCAAATTGAAACGCAGGATGACGGTGGGTCTGGCTCTTATCATGGCTTAGGGTATACCTATCTCATTAAGGGGAATTTTATGCCGTTGGATGAATATCAAGGTGTAACGAATTATCACTTGTTTTTATTTGGTCATGAAATTAAATCAGGACTTCGAGATTAAAAAAAGTGTTCCAGATTACTGTTTTCTGGAACACTTTTTTTAAATCTTATCAACACTTTTTTAAAACAGAACCAAAACAAAAAAAGATGCGAAAGCGCATCTTTTTTTGTTCGACTCTTTATTTTTT
>JAUMTV010000298.1:872-1394 GCA_030531025.1 Turicibacter sp. | reverse complement strand
GCGCTTTTCTGGATCTTTTCGATCAAAACTTCGTTCTGATCGAATCGGTGACTTATTTCTAGCGGCTGCTTGAATAATCCGTTCCATGACTTCTGATCGTTTCATCGGATCCTCTATCAATAAACAAAGAATCATTTCATCTTTTAACTGACTAATTAGACGGCTTTCATTCGTTTGATACTTGTATTTTAATTCTTTGTCTTTAGCTTGTTTCTTTATCTCTTCATCGGACATAATTTTGGTGATGGCTACCAAGTTAGAGAGATACATCGTCGCATAAAAATCTTGTTGAACTGAGATTAACGTTCGTCCTGAAAAATTCTCAATCTCTAATTTATTTTTCAATGTGTTGTATTTCGTTTCTATTGGCCAACGTTTAAAATATAAGGACATAAATTCAGACTTTTTAAATGATTTTCTACCTAAGTTAGTGAAAAGTGTCTCTGTTTCTCCTGTTGGAAGCTCCAACTTTACCACTCTGACCTTATAAGATTTCTTTTGATACTCCATCGTTAGATAAAA
>JAUMTV010000298.1:0-835 GCA_030531025.1 Turicibacter sp. | reverse complement strand
GAGCGAATAAAAACTTCTTTGTACTCGCATCAAATACTTCATTTCTTTATCATGAAGTGTCGCTATCAGTTTCCTAGAAGGATAACCACGATCAAAAATGATGAGATCTTTCTTTTGATGATAGGCTTCAAAAGCTTCCAAATGTTTAAGTGCTAATTCTCGTTCACTCGTATAATAAGCCTCCATCTGAGCATCAATAATGATTCCCTCGTGAACTTCGCAAAGCATCGACACTTTGGCCTTACAGTTAAGATTATTTTTCTTTTGTCCATATCGTGCCACAAGTTCCTTTGTTGGCTCTAAGTCAAGTTCCGTTCCATCTATCGCAAACACACGATAGCCTTTAAAACGAGTCATCTGTGAATCATCCATCATCCCTCTAACTGTAATTTCAAATAAGTGTTTAAAAGCTTCCGGTTTAATTTTTTGGCGAGCTTTTGAAAAAGCTTGTTGAGAGATTCGGCTCTCATTGCCTGTTTGTTTAAAATAATGATCGAGTTCCGCTTGGAGTGATTTAGATAAAAAATGAGTGATAAATGTAATGAGTCCCACGAAAGTCATCTTCCTTTTCCTTGTAAAATATCGATCTGATGTTCTAAATGTTGTCAGAAAGGCTTTACTTGGAATTGTATCATGAATCGTTGTGAAAATCGTCATGAGGTGCTGTTTTCTCATTTTAAAACTCCTTCGTTGTTCATTTAAAACTCATGATGAAGGATTTTTAAAAATAACTCAACTATTTTGCCTAATGATTGTGATTTCCCTTAAGTTGTTGACATTGTGCCAGGGGACCCATTAACATAATCGGCAAATTCAAAGCCTAACTGTTCTTGTG
>JAUMTV010000297.1 GCA_030531025.1 Turicibacter sp. | reverse complement strand
CTGGAGCGTCAGACCATCTATGATTGGCATACAGCCAGCTTCCAGGGAAGGAATAATTATTGTAAAACAGATCCGGATGCTACGTTCATGCATTGTTGTGGTCAAGCTTTTTTGTAACACTTATGGCTAAAAAATGTCATTAATCAGCTACGCTGCTATCCGCGCCTCATATGGTGTACGATAACCGTTGAAACTGTGTGGACGCACATGATTATAGTCAACATAGGCAAATTCTTCTATTTTTTGATAGAGCGCTTCTTCTGTTTCAAATTCATATAGATTTGTGCACTCATTTTTCAGAGTGTTAAAGTAACGCTCCATCGGTGCATTGTCATACGGATATCCTGCTCTGCTCATACTCTGTGTCACGTTTACTGACGCACAGAATTCGGTAAATGCTTTGGAGGTATACTGTACGCCCTGATCAGAATGCAGGGTTAATCCGCCCTTGATGGGAGGTTGGGATGCCAATGCTTTCTGGAGTGTTCGGATCGCAAGGTCGCTTGTAATGTTGCGGTCCGTTATGCTGGCGATCACACTTCGATCATACAGATCTATGATCGTGCAGTTGTAGCGTACATCATGATTGGCAAGGAACAGATATGTGAAATCCGTACACCATTTCTGATTAAGTTTGTCCGCAGTGAAATTCTGATTGAGTTTATTGTCAAATACTTTATGGGGTTTTCCATGCTCATATCCAGGCTTCTTTGGGCGGACAATTGAATGGAGTCCAAGCTCTGTATTCATATATTTATGAACCGTGGCAGGGCTGTAAAAATAGCCTTTACGTTCCAGATATATTTTCATACTGCGATAACCATCAACACCATTGTGTGAGTGGTAGATTTCCTTAATCTGCACCTGTACTTCTGTCTTTTGGGCATAGTAATCCGCTTTCCGGTGTTTTCGAAAGTTATAGTATGCGTTTGGGCAGATTTTAAGCCTGCGTAAGAGCCAGCGTAAGCCAAACAGTTTATGATATTGCTCGATAAATCGATAAGCCTCTAATCGATTTCCTTTGCAAAGAATGCCGCTGCTTTTTTTAAGAAGAGGTTTTCCTTACGAAGTTCTTCGTTTTCCCTTTTTAGTCTGAGTATCTCTTTCATGTTGTCATATTCTTCTTTGGCTTCGGGGCTTGACTGGCATTCTTCACGTAATTCGCTGCACCACTTGGAAATGCTGGCTTTCGATACACCGTACTCGGCAGTGATGCTTTTGTAAGTGCGTCCTTCTTCTAAATGGAGACGGACAATCTTTTTCTTAAATTCAGGTGTGTAACTTTGTGGCATAGTAAGTACCTCTTTTCTTTATAAGATTAATTATACCTTATTAGCCACTCCTGTTACAACTTCATTATAGCACTTCACATATGAAAGACGATCACATGAGAAATGCCCAGCTGAA
>JAUMTV010000025.1 GCA_030531025.1 Turicibacter sp. | reverse complement strand
AGTGTGATCTGTGTGTGAAGTTTGACAAACCAATCGGAAGTCGGAGCTGATTGGTTAGAGTTTAAAATGTGTGTAAGTAATTAGTTAAGTCAGATTTTATTGTAAGCCAGTTAAAATGTGTAATCTACTTAAGGTGAAAGCTATAATTAGCAATAAGCTAAAATTAAAAAATGTAATAAACTATAAAAAGAAGTTTAATAGTAGGGTGTATTTAAAGTATTAAATTAAAAAATTATGATTGAATCATAAGAATGATTTAACCAGTAATATGTATGGGTGATAGAGATTAAAATGAAAAATCCATGTATATAAGTAGTGATGACTTGTTATATATAAATCAGAAGTCGGAGCTGGTTTATATATATTGCGAGTATTTAATTATTGAAATAATCTGTTTGTGCAAATTGTCGTCAATCAGAACTTAAAACTGGTTGGCAGTGGTTACTAAAAAATATTTAAGATTAAAGTAATAATCAGTAATCAATGGAAGTTAGAATAATGTGTTTTTGAATCATAAGGATGATTTAGCCAGTAAGACGTATGCATGACAGCGATTGAAGTAAAAATCCATGTGTATAATTAATAATTTGTGGTATACAAATCAGAAGTCGGAGCTGGTTTGTAAGTGTGAAAAGTGTACGAGTAAAAAGTAGGATAAATCAATCATAATTAAAGAGTTGATTCGTGGCTAGTTAAAATGTGTAAATAGTAAGATTGATCAACATAAAATTTAGTTATTAAAATAACAGGTAGTACTATGTCTAGTAGTAAAAATCTTAAATCTGAAACTAAGGTCAGAGCTAGTTTGAGAAAAAATTGTGTCATGTATATGCGAGTGAGTTAATAAATAGGAGAGAATCGGAGCTTTCTTATTTAAATAGTAAGTTTAAGTTAAAGTTGTTTGGTATAGGAAATTTGTAAAAAGAGGCTATTTTTATTAATAGAATTTAGCACTTCTAGGGTCGGAGCTAGTTTTGCTAATCGATGACTTAATAATTGAATGAAGTCTTAAATAAGACATAGATAAAGTTAAAACAGATTTATTAATTCATACTCAATTAAAAGCCAAATAACAGTTGGATAAAATGATAGCTGTATGATGAATTAAATCGAAGATTATTTAGTATAGTCAAAAATCCAGGTGGTTATACATAAAAAAGAATAGATTCTAAGAACAAAAAAAGCTACTAACAAATTGTTAGTAGCTTCAAAAACTGAGGCAGTATAATAGTGCTCTTTTTCATGAAAAGAGCCGTGTTCGGACAGACAATTGAATAAGACTCACGATAGAAATATCGTTTTTACTGGGTACAGGACCGTATTCAGAGGCCCGCCTAAGATGAAGGGTCATTGTTAGTTAAGTTAAGAATATAGATGTTTAAAAATAAAAAATGATGCTTAAGGCTATTGGAATTAATAGGATTATCTGCGCAAATAATCTTGTTCAAATTTCTTTAGTAACGCACCTTTTGTGCAATTTTATATGTTGTAATAGAGCTCATTACAATTAAAAACGATCAGATTTTATCTGATCGTTTTTAATTATAATTAAATAATAGGGAGTATAATGGGGAAAAAGTGTATGAAACGTTAGACAGTGCTTTTTTTTTACCTCAAAATGGCTATAATAGATTATAAGCGTTTTTTATGAGTTATAAGGAGTTTGAAATTAAATGCAAAAGGTTATATTAGAGACGATAAAAAAATACAATTTATTTGAGAAAAACAAAGCAGTTATTGTGGCTGTTTCAGGAGGCGCTGACTCGATGGCGTTATTGCATTTTATGAAACACTTTGCCACAAATCATCAACTACGTTTAGTCGTTGCTCATGTTAACCATAAAAAACGAGAAAACTCTGAGTTAGATGAAATTCTAGTTGAACAAGTTGTGCATATGTATAATCTACCCTATGAGGTCTATTACTTACCTAAAAATAATCAGGTTGAAAATTTTCATGAGTATGCAAGAAATAAAAGATATGAATTTTTTAAGTCTGTAGCCAATGATTATCAAGCTGATTGTTTAGTGACTGCTCATCATGCAGATGATCACTTAGAAACGCAACTTCATCGTCTCTTATATCAAAATTCTTCTAGTGGTTTAATCGGCATTGAACCTATAACGATTAATAATGGTTTAAAAATTATTAGACCATTAATCGCTGTTACTAAGCAAGAAATATATCATTACTGCAAAAAAGAGCGTGTCTTGTTTAGAGAAGATGAGTCTAACGAGAGTGATGTTTATACAAGAAATCGCATTAGAAAGTATATCGTTCCAAGACTTGTAAAAGAAAGCCCGTCTATTTATGAACATTCGAGGATGATTAGTGAGCAATTAAGTGAAGATGAAGCATACTTTTCTGAACAGATTGATCAATTAATGAGTTTTGTTTCTCAAAGTGAAGGCTGTTGTATAGTTTCTAGAAGTTTTGTTCAGAATTTACCTCCTAGCTTAATTAGACGATTGATTAAACGCATTTTGCAGCAATTTACACTTAAAGATATTCAAACGATCCATATTGAACAAATTCACATGCTAATTAAAAATCGTAAGCCAAATTTAATATTAACCTTACCGCATCAAATTAGTTGTATAATTGCATATGATGTAGTAAAATTCTCTACAATACCTATGATGGAAACAGATTATGAAATGGTTCTACCACTTGATACGAAGACAGTTTTACCAACTAGTTCGACGATTCATGTAAGAGAGAATAAAGTCGATGAAAAAACGGAAAAATCTTGCATTAATAAAGTTCATTTGTGTTATAATGAAATAGAATTGCCTTTAAAAGTTAGAACGCGTAGACCAGGAGATCGTATTCAATTAATGAATGGTTATGGGTCAAAGAAAGTAAAGGAAATTATGATTGAAAATAAAGTTCCTAAGTTACTAAGAGACACATGGCCGATTATTACAGATGCTAACGATCAAATCATTTGGGTACCGCTTTTAAAAAAGTCATCGCTTTGTCGTCAACAAGTAGAAGGCCATGTAATTACAATTGATTATTGCCACCGTGGAGGGAATGAAAAAGATGCATAACGATATTAAAGAAATTTTATTAACAACTGAGCAAATTGAAGCCAAAGCAGCAGAATTAGCAAAACAATTAGAAATCGACTATGCGGATAAAAAACCGATTTTATTAGGGTTATTAAAAGGATCAGTTCCTTTTATCGGAGATTTAATGAAACATATGAATATCCCAATTCAAATTGAATTTATGGATGTTTCAAGTTATCACGGGGGAACAGCTTCTTCTGGACAAGTGAAAATTTTAAAAGATTTAGACATTTCAGTTGAAAATCGTCATATCATTATCGTTGAAGATATCGTAGATACAGGTTTCACATTAGATAAAGTCATTGCTTTATTAAAACATCGTGGTGCATCTTCAGTTGAAGTAGTTACAATGTTAGATAAGCCAGAAGGACGTGTCGTTGTCATGGAACCTAAGTATATTGGATTTACTATTCCAAAGGCTTTCGTTGTTGGATACGGATTAGATTATGATGAGTATTATCGTAATTTACCATATGTAGGTATTCTTAAAGAAGAAGTCTATATGAATTAAGAAAGAGGTGCGAAAATGCCGCCAATTAATCCAAAGGATAAAATTAACAGCATTAAAAAGAAAAGTAGTTTTAATAAAAAAGGTCCACAAAGTATTGGAATCTACTTCATTCTATTTATTATTGTTTTAGGATTATATGGATTTATCTTTGCTGAGTCACCACAACCGACTATTATCGAACCAACATATAATGAGTTTGTTGAGCAAATTGAAAGTGGAAATGTTCAGACAATTCAGGCTCGACCAACTGATGGAGAAGATAATAAAAACTTATGGACCATTTCAGGAACAATGGTAGTGGATGGAAAAGAAACTATTTATCAAACACGAGTTGCTGATGTTGCCTATAATAAAATTAGTGATTTAGCACTTGCAAATAATGTTGAGTTCACTAATGGTTTAGCACCAACAATCGGTAAAGTTTGGAGTTTCTTATCTTATGCGTTATTAACTGTATTATTCCTAGGCGTTATTATGTTTATGTTTAGATCAGCTCAACGAGGAAATAATAAGGCCTTTGATTTTGGAAAAAGCCGTGCGAAATTATCAAAACAAGAAGGAATTTCATTTGATGATGTAGCAGGAAATGATGAAGAAAAAGAAGAGTTAGTAGAAGTCGTAGATTTCTTAAAAAGCCCAGCTAAGTATAATGAGATGGGTGCACGTGTTCCAAAAGGTATTTTATTAGTTGGACCTCCAGGAACAGGTAAAACATTACTGGCTCGTGCCGTTGCTGGTGAAGCGGGCGTACCATTTTATTCAATCTCAGGTTCAGATTTCGTAGAGATGTTTGTTGGGGTTGGAGCAAGCCGTGTACGTGATATGTTCCAAACAGCGAAAAAGACAGCACCATGTATCATTTTCATCGATGAGATTGATGCGGTAGGTCGTCAACGTGGAGCTGGAATGGGTGGAGGTCACGATGAACGTGAACAAACCTTAAACCAATTACTCGTTGAAATGGATGGATTTGGTCCAAACTCAGGAATTATCGTTATGGCCGCAACCAACCGACCAGACGTATTAGACCCTGCGTTATTACGTCCAGGACGTTTCGACCGCCAAATTACAATTGGTCGTCCAGATGTTAAAGGACGTGAAGCAATCTTAAAAGTACATGCTCGTAATAAACGTTTAGCGCCTGAAGTACGCTTAGAGGATATTGCTCGTCGTACACCAGGATTTAGTGGAGCAGATTTAGAAAACTTATTAAACGAATCAGCATTATTAGCTGCTCGTGATAATCGTAAACAAATTCAAATGCACGACATCGATGAGGCGACTGATCGCGTTATGATGGGTCCTGCTAAGAAATCTAAAGTATTCTCGAAAAAAGAACGACGTGTTGTTGCTTATCATGAAGCTGGACATGCTGTAGTCGGATTAAAATTAGAAAATGCTGAAGTTGTGCATAAGGTTACAATCATCCCACGTGGTGAAGCGGGTGGTTATGCTTTAATGCTTCCTGAAGAGGAAACATATTTACAAACAAAACAAGATTTATTAGATCGTATTACTGGTTTACTTGCTGGACGTGTTTCAGAAGAAATTACGTTCAAGGAAGTAACAACAGGTGCTCATAACGACTTCCAAAAAGCTACTGCTATTGCACGTGCAATGGTTACAGAGTATGGAATGAGTGAATTAGGACCGATTCAGTATGAGCAACGTAGTGGAAATGTCTTCTTAGGACGTGACTATAATAAAGATAAAAACTTCTCTGATCATTTAGCACGTCAAATTGATGAGCAAATTCATAAAATTATTAGTGCATGTTATGATCGTTGTCGCAAAGTTTTACTAGAAAATCAAGATCTAGTAAAATTAATTGCTGAAACATTATTACAATATGAAACATTAACTAAAGAGCAAATTGATGAGTTAGTGGAAAAAGGAAAATTAGAGTCAACAGCCTATACTGTAAATGATGCTGATGATGATAAAAAACGTCCTAAATTTAAGTTAGTTCGTGAAAGTAACTATAAGTTAAAATCAACTTTAACTTTGTCAAAAGAAAAGTTACCTATCATTGATTTAACATAAAAATAGAAATTATAAAAAAACACTCTTCGATTGAAGAGTGTTTTTTAATTAAGTTTATGTTTAATATGTCGAATAATCATATAATCAAATAATCCGATCGTTAACATCAGGAAAATTCCAAAGAGAATAATTAATTGAATGAGTATTTGACGGCTGATGAAGCTAACGAGAAGAATGAGATAGATAAATGAAAGAACGGAAGCCCCAATAAGGATTAAAAGTTGTTGATTAATTTGATGCCGCTGAATGAACCAAATTAAAAGAAGTATCCAAACATAAAAATCATAATTGTTCACGTTTATTGAATGATAAATTAAACAAAAAATAAGAGGTAATCCAAAGAAATTTTTAAAATAATACAAATAAATTCCTCCTAATCGTTAAAAATATAAATTGAATGTTTATTATTATTGTATTAAAACTAATATAAAATATATGTGGAAATTGTCTCATTTCATATAAAGGCAAAATATTAAATCATTGGAATGACTATATCGAATATAGATGGAGAAACTAACTTTTCAAATAGTCATCATTCGTGTAAAATTGATAAAAGAGATATCAGTTTCTAATTTCCTAAGAAATAATTAGACAACAAGGAGGAGCTATAAATGAAAGATTATTTAGTAAAAGCATTAGCTTTTGATGACCAAATTCGCGCATTTGCTATTACTTCAACAAATTTAGTTGAGGAAGGGCGTCGTCGTCATGGATGTTGGCCAACAGCTTCAGCTGCTTTAGGGCGTACATTGACAGTTGCTGCTATGATGGGAAGCCAATTAAAAGGTGAAGAAACAATTACAATCCGTATTAATGGAAATGGTCCAATTGGATCTATTATTGTTGATGCGAACTCAAAAGGTGTTGTTCGTGGTTATGTATCTAATCCTGAAGTGCATTTCCAATATAATTCAGGTAAATTAAATGTAGGTATGGCTGTTGGAACTGATGGGCAATTATCAGTTACAAAAGATTTAGGATTAAAAGATTACTTTACAGGACAAGTTCCATTACAAACAGGTGAAATTGGAGATGATTTCACTTACTACTTCGCGGTATCTGAACAAGTTCCATCAGCAGTTGGAGTTGGTGTTTTAGTTGATCCAGATAATTCTGTTCGTGCAGCTGGAGGATTTATTATTCAAGTAATGCCAGGAGCAACAGAAGAAACATTAACAAAATTAGAAACTGCGTTAGCAAACATTAAACCAGTATCGACAATGATTGATGAAGGATATACGCCAGAAGCGATTTTAGAAACGATTTTCGGTAAAGAAGAAGTTCGTATTTTAGATCGTCATGATGTTTACTTTGAATGTACATGCTCGAAAGAAAAGTTTGAAAATGGAATTGTTAGCTTAGGAAAAGATGAAATCCAAGCAATGATTGATGAAGATAATGGAGCTGAAGCGGTTTGTCATTTCTGCATGGAACGTTATCACTTCACAGCAGAGGAATTAGAAGAGTTAAAAAATAGACAATAAAGGATGAAGTATTATGGGGCAATATGAAGATCAAGTTGAAGTTGTAGAAGCAGAGGTTATCAGTGATGGGAGTGAATCTTCACAAAAAGATTATTGGCGTGAACAATTAAAGGAAGAGTTGAAAGCGGAATTGCGTGAAGATTATCGTCACCAACTTCGTAAAGGTGCGATGTCTACATTAGGTAAAAGCTATAATCTTGGAATGATGATTGCAGTTGTTGTCTCATTTAATATTCACCATTCAATTTTTTGGGCAATTATCCATGGGTTATTAGGATGGTTTTACGTCATCTATAAAATTCTTTTTGGATATTAATGAAAAGTCCATTATTTCATAATGAAATAATGGACTTTTTTTACATTGGATATAACTCTTCTATAACTTTTTCAATATTTGGCCTTGGATCGAATTCCTCTAAATTTATTGAATGTTTTATCTCTGGAGCCTCTGATTCAGTTGTATTAGGTGTTTCAATCCCTATGAACAAGAGTAGAAAAGCACAGATAATAAGAAGAATATTAAGCACTTTCATAACTATCGCTCCATTTCTTCTGTGACTAATATATCGTACGCTTAAATATCGGTCTGTGTGCGTCTTAAGGTTGGACAATTACTTCGATTTATGTCATCATTATAGTGAAGGTAGTTACTTGTGAATTATTAGTAGTACATCAAGAAAGTGAGTGGAATAGATGAAGAAAAAGTTATTGTTAATCTCCTTAGATGCGATGATTGGGAAAGATATTGAAATTTTAAAAACTTTACCGACATTTGGTCCAATTTTAGAAAAAGCATCAATTGTTAAGTCTGTTGAAACTGTTTATCCGTCAATGACTTATACAGCTCATGCTTCTATTGTGTCAGGTACTTATCCAGAAAAACATGGGGTAATTACAAATGAGGTATTCACGCCATTAGTGAGTCAAGCACCTTGGTATGAACTTCGCTTGCAAAATAAGGCGCAGATTTTACCTGAATTAGCGAAAGAAAATGGTTATACAACTTTTGTTAATAGTTGGCCAACATTAGTTGGAGCAAATGTAGACTACTTAGTTCAACGTGCTGGAATTCATTATCCAAAAGAAGAGCAAGAATCAGAAATTCGTAAAAATTCAAATGATGTGTTAACACAAGAAATGTGGGATTACTGTGCAGAAGCATGGACATTACCAAATTACTATTCAACAGATAAATTTTCTGCTTTAGCTTCAAAATATGTTATTAATCGTTATCAACCAGACTTAACATTAATGCATATGACATTACCTGATCACTACCGTCATTCATACGGAGTATTATCAGAGAAGTTAGTTGATGCTTATAAATATTTAGATGATATGCTAGCTATTGTTGTAGATGAATTAAAAGCTCAAGGCTTATATGAGCAAACAACATTTGTATTCTGCTCAGATCATGGACAAGTTGACATTGATATGAGTGTTAACGCAAATAAGTTATTAATTGAGAATGGATTATTAACAGTGGATGAAGAAGGAAAAATGACTGATTGGAAGGCTTATATTCAATCAAGTGCAGTATCAGCACATGTTTATTTAAAAGATCCAACAGATGAGGCATTAGCTAATGAAGTATACCGATTATTAGATGCAAATCGTGAGCTATTATATATTGAACATATCTTTACACGTGAGCAAGTGAAGAAAACATATCGCTTAGATGGAGACTTCAGCTTTGTTTTAGAATCAAAAGAAGGCTCATCATTTGGATTTAATATTATGGCTGATTATCAAAATCCAATTATGAATGAAGATTATCGTGTGAGCCGTGGGACACATGGTCATATCCCAAGTAAGGGAGAGCAACCTTGTTTAATTTTAAGTGGACCAGGAGTATTAGAAGGAAAAGAACTCTCAGTTGCTAAAGTTGTGGATATCGCTCCAACATGTGCAGCTATCTTAGGGTTTGAAATGCCAGAAGCAGATGGACGTATTTTACGAGAGATTTTAGTGGATTAATAATAAAAAAGAGGCATAAGTAATTTTTTTTACTTATGCCTCTTTTTCCTCTAGTGAAGCAACTTTACGATATTGAAGAGGAGTCATCCCAGTTAACTTCTTAAAGGTCATATTAAAATAATTTTGATTATTAAATCCTACAGATAAAGCGATAGATAGCGTAGATAAGTTTGTTTCTCTTAATAAATCTTTACTTTTTTCAATACGAACCTCATTTACAATTTGTGAAAAAGTTTTCCCCAACTCTTTTTTTAGTACTGAACAAAAGTAACATTTATTTAAGTGAAAGTAACTTGCAACATCTTCAAGTTTAAGATTGCGGTCATAATTATCTTCAACGTATTTATAGACTCGAAGTCCATAAAGTCCAATTTTCTTATGATCCTTTAGATATTCTTGACTCATAGTTATAATCTCTCCTATTTTAAGCGTCATATTATACAGAAAAATCCATCTAACTAAAAAAAGTTTAAAAAATCTAAATATAATCAAAGATTTTATTAATGTTAACTGATATAATAATATCAGTTGATAACGATTATCAATCGATTGAGATTATTATAGCATATCTAATATAAAGAAGTAAATATGAACATAAAGAAAGAGGGGTATTCTTGAAAAAAAGATATCTAGTAGTATTGCTCATACTATTATCTATCGCTTCTGTTTTTATTGGAGCTAGTGAGATGACAGTATCTGCAATCTTAAATGGAGATAGTCACCAATTATATATTTTATTTATTAGTCGTATCCCTCGTTTATTGAGTGTCTGTGTCACTGGGGTAGGAATGAGTATCTGTGGTTTAATTATGCAACAGTTAACAAGAAATAAATTTGTATCGCCTACGACAGCAGCAACGATGGATTTCGCAAAGCTTGGGATGTTAATTGCCATGGTATTTTTCACAGGGGCGAGTTTGATGCATAAAATGATTTTTGCCTTTGCTTGCTCGTTATTTGGAACATTTTTATTTATGGGAATCATGAAACAAGTTAAGTTTCAAAATTCCTTATTCATTCCTTTAATCGGGATGATGCTTGGAAATGTTGTTAATTCGATCACAAGTTTCATTGCTTATCAGTTTGATCTTGTCCAAAATATTTCATCTTGGGCACAAGGTGATTTTACAAATGTGATGAAAGGGAACTTTGAGTTAATTTACTTAAGTATTCCACTTGTTATCGTCGCCTTCTTGTATGCAAATAAATTTACGATTGCAGGAATGGGAGAAGATTTCTCTACAAACCTTGGATTGAATCATAAATTAATTGTGAACATAGGTCTTACAATTGTTGCTTTAATTACATCTGTAATTATTATTACAATTGGATCGATTCCTTTTATTGGATTAATTGTCCCTAATATTGTATCGATGTATTTAGGAGATAACTTAAAACATAGTTTAGGTCACACCGCTTTACTTGGAGCCGTCTTCTTGTTGATTTGTGATATTATTGGTCGCCTTGTAATTTATCCATATGAGGTAACAATTGGATTAACAGTTGGTGTTATAGGAAGTATTATTTTCTTATCTATGGTTATGAGGAGGAATTCAAATGCGACGTCATAAAGTAATTACAGTCCTACTCATATTAGTTGTTATCTTTAGTGTTTTATTTATTACTTATGGATTAAAACCAACGTCATATCAATATGCCTTATCCAAACGTATTCCAAAATTAATTGCTATTATAATGACAGGAAGTGGCGTTGCAGTGTCATCGGTAATCTTCCAAACAGTAACAAATAATCGAATTTTAACACCGAGTGTTTTAGGATTGGATTCATTATATAACTTAATGCAAACATTCATTGTCTTTGTTTTAGGTTCAATGAATGTTGCCTTAATCGGATCAAATCTAAACTTTATTTTAGCTGGGGGATTAATGATTGGATTCTCATTGATACTATTTAAAATGATGTTTAGACAAGAAAATACAAATTTATTTTTCTTATTAATGCTTGGAATGATCTTTGGAACATTGTTTAGTAGTTTATCATCATTCATGCAAATGATCATGGATCCTAATGAGTTCTTAATTGTTCAAAATAAAATGTTTGCAAGCTTTAATAACGTTAAGTCATCTTTACTTGGAATCTCAATTATTACAATGGGAGTAACATTAATTTGGGTATTAAAAGATATTAAGAAGCTCGACGTTTTAGCGTTAGGAAAAGAGCAAGCTATTAATTTAGGGTTAGATTATAATCGATTAGTAAGAAAAATGTTAATTGCAGTATCAATTTTAGTATCAGTGTCTACTGCTTTAGTAGGACCGATTACGTTTTTAGGAATTTTAGTGACGAACTTAGCATATCAAATGGTTAAAAACTATCGTCATAGTTTAATTATTCCAACAGCTGTTTTAATTAGTTTACTTGCCTTAATTGGCGGACAATTTTTAGTTGAGCGAGTGTTCGCTTTCAATACAACGATTGGAGTTATTATTAATTTTGTCGGTGGATTATACTTTATTTATATTTTATTGAAGGAGGAGCGTTTATGATTGAGGTTAAAAATATTTCAAAAAAATATGGTTCAAAAGCCGTCGTGAATAATGTCTCTTTCCAAATTAAACGAGGGAAAATTACCTCGTTTATTGGACCAAATGGTGCAGGAAAAAGTACTGTTCTTGGAATGATGAGTCGCTTATTGAAGAAAGACTCTGGAGAAGTTTACATTGATGGAAAAGAAATCTCACAATGGGATACAAAAGAGTTATCAAAAGTTATGGCCATCTTAAAACAAAGTAATCACTTAAGTGTACGCTTAACGATTCGTGACTTAGTTGCATTTGGTCGATTCCCTCATAGTCAAGGAAATCTAACGCAAGAAGATCATGCTAAAATTGATGAGGCACTAGCTTATATGCAATTAGAAGATATTCAACATAAATTCTTAGATGAATTAAGTGGTGGACAACGTCAACGTGCTTTTATCGGAATGGTATTAGCACAAGATACTGATTATATCTTCTTAGACGAACCATTAAACAATTTGGATATGAAACATAGTGTCCAAATTATGAAAATGTTACGCCGAATTACAGATGAATTAGGTAAAACGGTTGTGATTGTTATTCATGACATTAACTTTGCTTCTTGTTACTCAGATGAGATTATCGCTTTACAAGATGGTGAAATTTCAGTAACAGGAACGGTTGATGAAATTATGCAGGCATCAACATTAAGTAAGTTATATGATATGGATTTTAATGTTCAAGAAATTAATAACAAAAAAATCTGTGTCTATTACTAAGCTTATGAAAAATATAAACTAAAGGAGGAGAAAAAAATGAAAAAAGGATTAAAAAAATTATTATCAAGCACAGCGGTATTAGCTGGATTAGTAGCCCTATCAGCTTGTGGACAAACACCAGCTGAAGATGCAACAGCACAACAAGGGAACGAAAGTTCAGAAGAGCCTAAAGTTGTAACAGTAAAACATGAATATGGAGAAACACCAGTTGAAGTAAACCCAGAAAAAGTAGTTGTATTCGACTTAGGTGTAGTAGATGCTTTAGATTATTTAGGTGTTGAAGTAACTGGATTACCACGATCAGGATCATTACCAGCTCACTTATCAAAATTTGAATCAGATGAGTATGGAAATGCAGGATCATTAAAAGAACCAGATTTAGAAGCAGTTTATGAAATGAACCCAGATTTAATTATTATTTCAGGACGTCAATCAGATTATTATGAAGAGTTAAATGAAATTGCTCCTACTGTTTACATGGCAATTGATAATGAGAATTATTTAGAATCATTCAAAGAAAACATGACAGTATTAGGTGAAATCTTTAATAAAGAATCAGAAGTAGAAACTGGATTAAAAGAAGTAACTGAAAAAGTAGAAGCTTTAAATAAAGAAGTAACAGATTTAGGAGTAAATGCTTTAGTTACATTAACAAATGAAGGTGCGGTTAGTGCATATGGAGCACAATCACGTTTTGGAATTATCCACAATAATTTCGGGTTCGCTGAAGCTGATTCAAACTTAGAAGCATCAACTCATGGTAGCAAAGTTTCATTCGAATATATTGCAGATTTAAATCCAGATTATATCTTTGTTGTTGATCGTGGTGCAGTTGTAGGTGGAGAAGGAACAGCGCAATCAACAATGGATAATGAGTTAGTAAACTCAACAGATGCAGCTAAGAATGGAAATATTGTTTATTTAGATGCAGCTGTATGGTATACAGCAACTGGAGGATTTACATCAACATTAAAAATGGTAGATGAAATTTCAGCAGCGATTCAAAAATAATGAATAAGTAGGGTGATTTACATCACCCTCTTTTCATAAATGCGCCGTAAATTGATTACTTAAACTATCTTTCTTACAAAAACTTTACTTCATAAAATTACAAAAGTATAAAAAATCACAAACTTTTCATTTTTTTTCACAAAAATACAAAATTTTGTAGTATAATAAAGAGGAGTTAAGAAATATAAGATAGTGTAATCAATCTAATCAGTCATGAGATTAGCATTGTTATTACCACTTCAATGTGAATTTGAAAACCGATTATTTCGGTACTTATTCCCTATAGATTAGTTTTGTACTCCTCAAATATAATAAAACTAACTTTAAATCTACGATTTGCGGCGCAGATTTAAAAGCCTTCAAATTCTCACACTATCTTATCAATTGATTTCTTAACGAAACCCTAGCAAGAGCTAGGGTTTTTTTGGTAAATTTAATGATAAAAATTAGTAGTTTGCTTCCTCTTTCTCGATAAGATGATACAAAACAAGAATAGATTTATGACTAGTTTTAGGAGTTTATCGTTTTTTTAATAATTATTATTAGATTAGGAGCCTTGTCAGTTGGAGTATTTATTTGAAGGTATAGTATTAGATTGGACGATTTGGTATAATATCCTCATTAATGATATGTAACTCAAAAGAGATTAATGGAGTGAGTAAAATGAAAAGGTTAAGAAATATTTTAGTAACAATAGTGCCCCTAATTATTTTATTTTTAGTCGCTGACTATGTTTTATTAGTTCCATTAAACGTTCGATTTGAAGAAGGTTTTAATTTATTTTTTGCATTATTAGTTATTGCAATCATTGCTTATTTTTATGAAGACGTACGTTATATTTTTCAAGACATGGCAAAAGGCCATGCCATTCATTTTCCAGGTAAAGCAATTAAATTTTGTGTCATCACGTTGTTTATTCTTTATATTGGATATCAAGTTTCATCAACACCAATTTTTTTAAGTACGCAATATCGTGACTTAATTGGAATAGTTGAAACGAAAAACTTCTCAGAAGAAATACCGATGATTGATATTTCGAAGATTCCAACAGTAGATGAAGCTTATGCTCGTCGATTAGGTGAGAAGAAGCTTGGAGAAGATGTTGGACTAGGATCGCAAGTTTATGTGGGTGATTATACATTAATTAGTATGAATGACAAATTGTTTTGGGTTGCCCCACTTGAACATATTGATATCATTAAGTGGTTTACAAATCGTGAAGGAACGCCAGGCTATATCATGGTTTCTGCTACAGATGCTCAAGATGTTCGATTAGTCCAAGAGGATGCTGAAGGGAATTCAATTAAACTAAAATACTTACCATCAGCGTATTTCAATGAGGATATTAAGCGTAAAGTTTATTTTGAAGGAAATATGTTTGAAGGATTAACAGATTATTCATTCGAATTAGATGATAATGGTCGTCCATATTGGGTAGTCACAACATATACTAAAAAAGTTGGAATTCATGGTGGATCTGATGCAACAGGTGTAGTTGTAGTCGATGCACAAACAGGTGAAACAAATAAATATTCCGTCGAAGATGCACCAAAATGGATTGATCGTATGCAACCTCAGTCATTTGTCATTGATCAAATTAATGATTGGGGATGGTATACAAATGGTTTCTTTAATACATTATTTGCGAAAAAAGGAATCATTCAAACGACTCCAGGAACAAACTATATGTACATTGATGGTGAATGGTATTTCTATACAGGAATGACATCAGTAAGTTCAGATGAATCAACAGTTGGATTTATGTTATCAAATACACGTACAAAAGAAACAACTTTCTATAAAATTGCAGGAGCAACTGAGACCGCTGCCATGAGATCAGCAGAAGGGAAAGTGCAACATTTAGGATATGGATCAAGTTTTCCATTATTATTAAATATTGAAAATGAGCCAACTTATTTCATGACGTTAAAAGATAATCAAGGGTTAGTAAAACAATATGCGTTTGTTAATGTTAAAGATTATTCTAAAGTAGGTACAGGTGAAACATTAGATGAAGCTCGTGCTAACTATACAAAACTAGTATTTGGTGGACAAGGAAACTTCACGGATACCACAACAGGTGAACGTAAAATTGTGACAGCTACTATTGAACGTTTAGGTATGAGCCAAACAGATGGAACAACATACTATACGATTATTTTAAAAGAACATCCAGAAATTTTATTAATGGGAGTAGCAACAATCTCACCAGAGCTACCAATTAGCCGCGAAGGAGATCAAGTGACGATCGAGTATATTGATGCTAAAAACCAAACAAAAACAATTGTAACCTTTGATAACTTAAACTTTAATCAATAAATTAAAAAGGAGAGGCTAATACCTTCTCCTTTATTTATAGGGGGATTTTATGAGAAAATGGTTTTCTATTTTATTAATTGTTATTGGAATTGTATGTTGTATTATGGCAGTTTATCCTCTTTTTGAAATGAATCAACAGGTCAATGAATCACTGAATGAATGGGAAGAGATTAAAGCTCAATATTCATCTAATTCAAATCAAGAACAAGAAGTAGAGAAGCCGTCATTAGCTGAAGGTGTTATTGGAACATTACAAATCGACTCCTACGATGATATTATTCCGATGCGAATGGGAACAACAGATGCTATTTTAAAACAAGGGATCGGGGTAGATGAGAGTACTGTTCAACCAGGAGAAGTTGGTAATTCAGTTTTATATGGTCATCGTGAGAATATTCTTTGGAATTTAAAAAATGTTGAAATTGGTGATGAAATTAAAGTTGAAACATTAGAGGGATTATTAGTATTTAAGATTTATGATATTCAAGTGCTTGATCCTGAAGATGATTATATTTATGAAGAAGCAGAGACGCCAACAATTACGCTTGTTACTTGTTACCCATTTATTTATATGGGGCCAACACCAGAGCGTTATGTCGTCAAAGCGACTTTATCTGAATAAAAAAATCCCCAATGTTTTGGGGATTTTTTTATTAGAACCAAAATTATTTTGTTTGGTTAATATTGAATAATCGATTCCAAGTTTCTTCGAAATCTTCTACAAGACGTGGTTCATGATTTTCATCTAAGATTTTTGCATCTGTCATTGATTTTCCTTGTTCATAGTAGTATCCACCGATGACATTATCTTTAGTATCTGTCATGACGAAAACATCATAGTTTTTATTATCTTTAGTAGCTGTATATTGATAAACGTTAATGTCTTGTTCAACATATTCAGATGGTTCAACCCATGTATACATCCATTGTCCATAAACATCTTCATTAATAGCTGTTTTTTCATTTAATGTATAAGTTTTATAATTTTCTTTTTCATTAACATTTTTAATATCACTGAATCCTAAACCTTCTAGATAGCTTGTTTGATCAGTATTTGAAGCATTGTTATTCGTTCCATTATTTGTGTTGTTATTTATGCCATTATTAGCTTTGTCGTTTGTGTTATTATTAGTTCCCGCTTCGTTCTGTGTTCCATTATTTTGATCTGTATTGTTTGTGTTAGCGTTAGGGTTAGAACATGCCACTAGTGCTAGCCCAATGAATAGAGTCATTAATAAACGTTTCATTTTTACACGATCCTTTCGAAGTAATTTCCTATATATTATTCATCGCTTTTAAAATTCCTATTCAAAAAAATAAAAAATAAGCTCATTAAAGATGAACTTTAATGAGCTTACGCTTAATAATTAATTCCTGCCGGTACAATATAACTATGATCATCTGCTGAACATGGAGTTACTGCATATGTCATTTGACAATGTGGGCATTGATCGACTAATTTTGTTTTTGTATATTCTTTTCCACAAGAGCAGTTAATTGTTGCTGGTTCTGGCATCTCGCGATCAGCAAAACCTTTCATGCGAACTTTATCTGCTACTGCTTGACCATTTTCAAATTCACAACCACATTTCATTGAAATCATTTCACTCATGTAGACCATCCTCTCTGAACAGTTAGTAACTTCATTATAACAAAATAATAAATTTAAAAATGTGACTTACATCACGTTTTTAAATTTTAAAAGATAAAATCATAGCCAAACACATAAAAAGTAATTCACCTAAAAATGTGGTAAAATAAACGAAGAATTAGATAGGGGAGGAATACTGATGATTGATTTACACTGTCATATCTTACCTGGGATTGATGATGGAGCAAAAGATATTGAAGAAACAATCGAAATGGCGCGTATAGCAGTTAGCGAAGGGATTAAGTATATTGTTTGTACGCCACATTATATCCAATATAGTGATTATTATAATAAGTCACAAGTAGCAGAATTAGTGGAGAAAGTGAACGAGCAACTAGCTCAAGAATCGATTGACCTAACTCTATCCGTTGGACACGAAGTATATTTAACACCAGATTTACCAAAACTCGTACAAGAAGGTGAAGTGAGTACATTAAATAACACTCAGTACATCTTAATCGAGTTCCCGATGAACGATATTCCACTTTATGCAGAAGATGTCTTTTATGAATTAAGACTGATGGGATTAACGCCAATCTTAGCTCATCCAGAGCGATATCCAATGATTATCGAGAATCCAAATCTACTATTAAACTATCTAAAACTAGGTGTTTTATGCCAAGCTAATGTTGGAAGTATTCGTGGTTTCTTTGGCGAACGTGTTCAACAAACAGTGTTTAAACTAATCGAACATCAAATGATTCATTTCATAGCGACTGATGCGCATACGCCACGTAATCGTTCACCAAAAATTCAAAAAGCTTTAAAAGAAGTAGAGGCATTAGATGCTACATGGGCTAAAGAATTATTTGTTGAAAATCCGTTAAAAGTTTACCGAAATGAATTGATTGAAGCTAGACAACCAATGGAGATTGTTAAAAAAAGTTTTTGGAAATCATTATTTTCAAAATGTAAAAGATAGCGGAATAAAAAGACATAGGAAATCTATGTCTTTTTATTTTATTTATAAAGATTATTTTGCACGTTTAAATAAAAGTAGTGAAATCATAATTTCATCATTAATTTTGATTGGATGAGGCTTAAATAAAGATTTTAAATACGGGTCACGAGCTGCTATTTCTTTATTAATTAAAGGTAAATCAGAGATAATTTGAGAGGATTCGTCTTCAATCTCGAAGTAATAGCGATGAACATTAATTGATACATTTGGATATAGTGCATGAATTCCATCATAAATCGCATTTTTATGATAGGTTAGATCAGTCGTCACACAATAAGATGGATCGACAAGTTGAAATTTCATAGGCATCCCCCTTACATGATTCCTATATTTTTTTGATATCT
This sequence comes from Turicibacter sp., assembly GCA_030531025.1. The sequence goes on along the minus strand of JAUMTV010000025.1, from coordinate 10,135 downwards.
ATATATATGCCAATAGCGTGTGTAATATGCTAACTAAATTTTTTTTGAACATCATTTTTAAAGGTTGAATATACTATAGTAACCATTTTTATAAGGTGGTGAAAATCTTGAGTAACGATGATAAACGAAATCCTTCAAATCAACGATTAAAGCCAGATCGTTTATTCGGAAATGTTCAAAATAAACATCCTAAAGTTTATGGTGCGATAGATCAACTCAGTCGGATAGGGAGAACGATTGGGAACAAAATTGATAGTGATTTAAACCTTAGGATCAATCAGCAGTATATTCGATCAAAATATAATCTAGATTGTGCCGATCATATTTGTGTCAGAAGATTTCGCCCAACACCTTATACACATCATGGATTATATTTAGGGTTTGGATTAGTGATTCATTATGATTTTAGTCATATTTGTATTGTTACATTAGAGCAATTTGCAAAAGGACAGCCAGTTTTTATAGTGAATAGTCCAATTCATTATTCTAAAGAAATTGTGATGGCCCGTGCTTTAAGCCGATTAGGAGAGGAAGAATATCACTTGATTACAAATAACTGTGAACACTTTGTCCGCTGGTGCCGAAATGGACCAGAGATTAAATTATAAACAGGAAGAGGATTTAATCCTCTTTTTTTAAATCAGAAACAAAGCATTAAAAATCTAAATCTGGGGATAAATCGCTTATTTTTTTCGACAAATGAATAAAAAATATAGATGAAAATAGACAAAAATTTAGTTTAGGCAACAAATATCAGACAAAAAGTAGCAAATTATAAATCAAAAAATGTAAAAAGTAGGGATAAAAATGTTTATTTTTTTCCACATTATGTTAGAATATAGTTATACACATTTATGGGGATAAGAAGTATTATTTTTTTTGAAATTCTTGTTTTTCTTGAGTAAATTAGAGTTTAATTTTATACACAGGAAAGACTGATTAATGTAGATAATGTTGTTTATAAGTTAGAAATAGAGATGTTTAAAGGGGGATTTAGGTCATATGCCATATACTGTTTGCAATATTGATAAGAATTCTTTTAATTCAGTGATCGCAAAAAAAATGGGATTTTATCAATCACATCAATACGATTTAGCGTATATGTTCCAAAGATATAGCCTAAATCCTAATAATTTTGTTGAATGGTTTATTCAAAAAATTAATTTAACAGGAAACGAAGTCGCTTTAGAGTTAGGATGTTTATCTGAATCATATTGGATTCATGATTTTAAGTATGCTCACTTATTTAAAAAGCTTTATTTAGTCGATGAGAAGATCGAAAGTGTTTTACACGCTAAAAGAATTTTAAAAAGTTTTTCAAATACTAATATTAGTTTGAGTCAGTGTGAGACATTAAATATTGAGGATAAAATGTTAGATTTAGCTTATTCTCATAATATTGATTTGAAAACTAATGATAGTAATCAAGTTTCACTTTTATCGGAACTTCTGCGTGTACTAAAAGATGAGGGAACATTTTATTACACTTATATTGCAGAAGATTACTATGCATCTTTATATAAATTGTTATATGAGTATGATCCAAACCTGTTCACTGAAGATCAAATATTTAATCATATAAAAAATAATCAATCAGAGATGAGAGAGATATTAACAAATACTTTCTCAAACGTAGAAGTTGATGAATTTCAATCTCACTGGGTGGTTGATAATATTGATGACCTTATTGGGTTTATTTTATGTGATCAAGTTTTGAGTGCACTTAAATATACTATTTTTCAAGATGGATTATCTTCGTTTAGAAGATTTTTAAAAATGAAAATCGATCATTTAGGAGGAATTAATATCCAAAGAAGAGTGGTTGTGATGACTTGTCGTGGAAAAAGAACTTATAGCTAATGCTTCGGAGGGAGAATAATATATCATTATTAACTGTAAGGAAATGGCTCAATAAACGACCAATTAAACGGAAAAGCTTGATTGACGATTATGAGGCAAAAAATTTAAACACTTACATGAAGTATATGATTTATTATCCTAATTTTAACCTCACTAACATTAGTAAGTTATTAGGGAGCAAAATTCATTTTGAAATTTATAAGGATATGAAAATATTAGATATAGGAGTATGTTTTGGATTTAATTGGTGTTTCCATCCAAAAGTTTCAGAATTTAATCTTGAGATAGTTGATCAATCATTATTAAACATTAAACTGACACAAAAGAAACTATTAGCTAAAGGGGTGACTATTCCAGTTCGACAAATGGATTATGCAGCGCTTCAATATGATAGACATTTTTTGATCGTGTCATTTCAAAAATTGGTTTTCAAATACAGTCTATTGAAGAATAAGAAGCCGCACTAAGAGAAGCCTGTCGTGTTTTAAAACTAAAGGGTAACCATTATATTTTAGTAAAAGGACAATCTCTTAAAGATAGATTGTATCAATGAATGATGGAATTTGATAATAAGATTCAAATTAAAAATCCCCGTTCAACGGATATTATTGATATCGATTCTTACTTAGAAACCTTGTATGAAGAAGTGAATGGTATCGAAGAAGAAGTGGACTATTTAATCTATGATGATAAACAGTGTATAGCACTTTTTTAATGTATGAGGATAAAAATTATATTGATTACATCGTCAAACGTCATTTAGGAAAGCAGTTCAGTAATTTTTAAAAAGCAAAATTTAAATCTCAAGGGACAATTGTTTTAAAACAAAAATATAAAATTTTAAAATGCCAAAATAAAAAGAAACAATTAAAAATTATTTAGTTTTATTTTTATTGTCACTTAGATACGAAACTTTGATGATAATTTAATCTTTAATACTATAAGGTGAAGTGATTATTACTCATTCAAATCGGATTCTGGTTTGAATGAGTTTTTCATGCGCATCTTTAAAAATAGAGGAGTCAACAAAGATGGCAAGATTATCTTGTTTTAAATATTGGATGATTAAAAATCGTAATCGAATCTTACTTGTGACGATAGTTTCGTTTATGACTATTGGTTGTATATATATTTCGAAGCTTCCGCGTTATGCACAGGTTTACAAATATTTATTAAATGCTGATGTTTCAATGACTAATGATGACCTAAAAGGCGCACTAGTTAGTCTTGAAAAAGCTCACGAACTCATTCCAAGTGAATCGTTAGAAACAAAGATAGAAGAAGTAAATAAGTTAATTGATTCAAAATCCAGTTTTATAAGAGGAATACAAGCTGAAGAGGGACAGCATTTTGAAACAGCTTATTACTATTATGAAAGAGTTGCAGTAGTTGATGAGGAACGATATCAAATTGCACAAGAAAAGTTACCAACATTGGCTAATAAGGCGATTGATCAAATTTATGAACAAGCAGATAAGTATTATGAAAGTCATTTATATTTAATTATTATTGGAAAATTAAAAAGTGCATTAAAATATAATATACGTATCGAAGAAACTGAGTCAAAAATCAAACATTATCAAGAGACTTTATATCAATACTATGTAGATAAATCAATTGATGAAGCTAAAACATATTATGATGATCCTAATTTTTATAATCTATTCGTTTATAGTCTAGACGATGCGTTAAAATATGTCACCTCTGACCATCAAAAAGAGGCAGTTGTTCAGTTGAAAGATAAGTTAATTCAAATGAATATTGATTATTATTTAAACCTAGCAACTCAGGCTTACGAAGTTGGGGATAATACTAGCTCTAAGCAATATATCAAACGTATTTTGACGCTAGATCCAAGTAATCAAGCTGTTTTATTCTTACTTGAACAATTGTCCTTAGATAAATAAAAAGGACTCTTTTTATAGAGTCCTTTATCACTTTTATAGCTTATTATTATTGGCTTAGAATCCACCGTTACAGCAGCAACAAGCGATGATAGCCAATAAAATAAATAAAACTAAAATAAAACAACAAGAATTTCCATTTCCAAACATAAATATTCACCCCACTTAAGTGATCGGTAGATTTACTACCTAATTTAATGTATGAATTTTGGCAAAATTGGTGCTTCATTTGGTATATTTTTTAAGGAAAGTATCTTTACAATAATTTTTCAATTAGAAACAGTAAACTGTGATATAATGACTTTATAAAAAGCGCTTATACTAAGAGTGAAATGGAGATGAAATTATGCGTAAGCCAGTAAGAAAAGCAGTAATCCCTGCTGCAGGATTCGGGACGCGTTTTTTACCTGCAACAAAAGCACAACCAAAAGAAATGTTACCAATTGTTGATAAGCCAACGATTCAATATATTGTCGAAGAAGCTGTGGCTTCTGGAATTGAAGAGATTTTAATTGTCACAAGTTCAATGAAGCGCCCAATTGAAGATCATTTTGATAAATCTTATGAACTAGAAGATACATTAGAGAAAAAAGGAAAAACTGAGATGTTAGAAATGGTTCAAGGAATTTCTAATCTAGCTCAAATTCATTATGTCCGACAAAAGGAAGCTAAAGGATTAGGGCATGCCATTTTATGTGCTAAAACATTTATTAAAGATGAACCGTTTGTTGTTTTATTAGGAGACGATGTTGTTGTAAATGAAGAAAATCCAGCAACTCGTCAATTAGTAGAAGCATATAAAAAGATCGGATGTTCAATTATGGGAGTTCAACGTGTCCCTCAAGAAGATGTTTCAAAATATGGAATTGTTCGTCCATCACAATCTCATACCCCAACAGAAAATGGACGTATGGTTAAACTAACTGGAATGGTTGAAAAACCAGCAGTTGAAGAAGCTCCGTCAAACTTAGCTGTTATGGGACGTTACGTGTTAACACCAGAGATTTTTGAAATGTTAGAGAATCAAGAGCCGGGAGCGGGAGGAGAAATCCAGCTAACAGATGCAATTGATCGTTTAATGGATCGTCAGGCGGTATACGCTTATGATTTTGAAGGACAACGTTATGATGTTGGAGATAAATTTGGATTTATTAAAGCAACAATTGACTTTGCTTTAAATCGTGAAGATTTAGGGGATCAAGTCCGCCATTACTTATTAAATGAAATAGCTCCACGTTTAAAAGCTGAATTAGAAGATCATGAAGAAGAGGTTGATTCACTGGAAGTCAAAGAAGAAATGTTAGAAGATATTTCAAAAGAAACAGTAGAATCAAATGTGGAATAAAAGAAGGAGAAATCCTTCTTTTTTTATTTATAAAATAGATAGCGTTAACAAAATTTATCATGTTGGTGCATATAATATAGTAAGGATTTGAAGATTGATATTATAGGTGGGGTGATTTTTATGAAATTTAGTAAAGCTATTTCTAAATCAGAAGCTCTATTAAAAGATTACCTAGATGCTCCTGATCCTAGTTTACTAAGTGGATTTAATAGGTTAAGTAACAATATCCATAGTAAAGGATATTTATTAAATATTAAATTCTTGTATTTGTATCAAGTTGTAAAAGTTCGTGAAACATTGCCAAATTGGTATGTACTGTTAGCTAAACAAAAAATGAAAGAGTTAGAGGATTATTTTAATGCATCATTTCAAAATATTTTACAAGAAGCGCATTTAGAGACGAATGAGTTAAATCATTTTTTTAACCAACGTATTGCATGGATTTATAAAGGAAAATTTAGAGTTTATCCAATAACACCACTTGATTACTTACCACTTTTATTACGCTTAAAAGTTTATGTCTTTTTATATGAAAATGAGGATGATGCGAAAGCAAGATGCCATTTAAGGAACCGAATCTCAGTGACATTAGCTAAATTAGGGCATTTAGAGTTAGCGAATTTTTATAGTGTGTATAATTGGTTAATGGCACAAGATGTTGCCAATACTCACTTTGCTAAATCAAGTAATTTAAAGCATAGTTTACAAAGTCAAAAGTATGCGAGTCAATCGAGTAAACAATTAACGAAGGAAAGGCAAGAGGTCACACCTGTAACAGAGCTTAGTTATTATTTTACACAATTGTTAAATCCTAAAAATATGCGATATGATCGTGCGAATGTAGCAACGATTGATTTAATTGTGTTGTATTATAAACAGTATCCACAGCTACAAGAATTAAGTCTACCGTTAAAAACTTATTTAAGAACAAAAGATCAAGAAGAATTTTATGAAAAAGTTGCACAAAAACGAATGAAATTTATTCGCAATGTTGCCAATCTTCCTTATCATTTAAAAGAGATGACATTAACGCCAATGAATCAAGATCAACTAGCGATTTATAATTATTTATTAAGAATCACACAATAAAAGCATGCACACTCTCTTTTTGACATATGTTGTTGAGAAGGGAGTGGTTTTTATGATTACGATTAATCAATTAAGAGAAATTTCTATGCGGTATATAGATTCGCAGTCGATTGCGCTTATATATATGTTAAAAGTTTTAGATGAAGTGATGACTGTGGATAATGAAATATTAGTTTATCCTAAAAACTTATATTGTCGTGATACAGACTTGATTCTTTATATTTTTCCCCCAAACTATCAACTTATCAAACTGACATATGACTTAAAAGAAGTTCAGCTCGTTACTAAAAACCTTCGTCACCTAATTAAAAGTGAGTATAAAGTAGCAGAGGAGGAACATCAATTAATTTTGACTTTTGCTGATGATGAAGTTATCCCGCTTAATCCTAAAAAAGATACGACTTTACCTTATATAAAAGAATTTAATTCTCAGCTCGTATTAATTTGCAGGTATTTACAAGAACAATCTTAATGACTGAAAAAACACGAAAATGTAAAAGAAAACGAGTCTACTTTTATAAGACTAATCAGTTAGTGATTAGAGTTTTTTCTTTTTTTGAATAAGATTTCTGAGACTTCCCAAAATAAGATTATCATTTCATTTTGTGGAGGTAGAGAATAGATGGCAACTTTAAAAGGAACAGAAACACATAAAAATTTAATGCGAGCATTTGCAGGAGAATCTCAAGCGAGAAATCGTTATAGTTTTTATGCAAGTATTGCTAGAAAACAAGGATATCCACTCGTAGCTGATGTCTTTGAATATACAGCAGAGCAAGAACGTATGCATGGAAAAGTATTCTTTCAGTATTTAGCAGAAGAATTTAATGGGGAAGAAATTGAAATTGACGCAGCTTATCCTGTTGATTTATATCAAGAACAAACGATTAAAAACTTATTAGCTTCTGTAACAGCAGAAAGTCACGAACATGAAGAAGTTTATCCTTCATTTGCAAAAGTAGCGAAAGAAGAAGGATTTAACCAGATTGCCGCAACTTTTAGTATGATTGCTAAAATAGAAGAAACACATAGTAAACGATTTGCAAAATTAGCAAAAGAACTAGAAGATGAGACGATGTTTAAAAAAGCAACGCCAGTAGCGTGGGAATGTCAAGTTTGTGGTCATATTCATTACGGAGTAGCAGCTCCTACTATTTGTCCAGTTTGTAAACATCCAAAAGGATATTTTGCAGTTAAGATGGAAGAACAAGATCAAGTAAAATAAGCATCGAGTGACGATGCTTTTTTCTTTGTTTACTTCATGAGGAAGATGAATTATACTATTACTAATATAACAACAGAAATGTATTTTATAATTTTATAACAGTCATAGTTGTACAGTTTCTTTAATACTATGACAGACTATAGTCCAGTTAAAAGTTTTCCAATATGAAAAACTTATCTGGACTTATATAAGTTATGGATATTTACAAAAATGAGGGATTATGATGTGGCCAAGTAAAAAGAAAACCTTAATTATGGGAATTTTGAATATTACCCCAGATAGTTTCTCAGATGGAGGAACGTATCAAAATTTAGATGAGATTATTAAACGAGCGAAGCAAATGGTAGAAGATGGTGCTGACATTATTGATGTGGGTGGAGAATCAACTCGTCCGGGTTCAACCGTTGTTACCCTTGAAGAAGAGTTAAACCGAGTTATTCCAGTAATTAAAAGATTAGTACAAGAAGTAGAGGTTCCGATTTCAGTTGATACTTATAAAGCAGAAGTGGCTCGTCAAGCCGTTGAAGCGGGTGCAAGCATTATTAATGATATTGGTGGAGCTAAGTTTGACCCATTAATGCCTGAAGTGATGGCTCAAAGTGGAGCATATGTTATTTTAATGCACAATCGTAAACCAGATATGAGTCAAACAGACTGCATTACAACGATTAGTGGTGAGTTAACTCGGTATGACGATATTGTTGAAACGGTTAGAGATGAATTGAAAGAAAGTATTGAATTAGTAAAGGCAGCGGGTGTTTCAGATGATAAAATCATTATCGACCCAGGGATTGGTTTTGCTAAAACAGTTGATAAAAATATTGAATTAATGCAACGTGTATCAGAACTTCATGATTTAGGTTATCCAATCTTACTTGGTGTTAGCAAGAAAGGTTCTATTGGACATTTATTAGGTGGTCTTGATGTGAATAATCGAGCAGAAGGAACGATGGCAGCAACTTGTTTTGCCGTTAGCCAAGAAATCGAAATCGTTCGCGTTCATGATGTACTAGAAAATGCACGTGCAGCTAAAGTGATGCAACAACTTTTAAATTATGTATAGGTGAGGATAAAGATATGGGAAAAATAATGCTAAATGATATGATTTTTATTACGCGTCATGGTGCTTGTCCACATGAATATGAGTTTGATCAAAAATTTAAAGTAGATGTTTGGATGACAACGGATTGTGTAGCGAAAGCAGGAGCTGTTGATGATTTAAATTTAACGATTAACTATGCAGCTGCTTACGCATTAATTGAAGATATCATGTATGGTGAGCATGTTGATTTATTAGAAACATTAGCCTATCGTATTGGGCATAAGTTAATTGATGCTTACAAATCAGTTGAGAAGGTAGAAGTTGAAGTTCGTAAGATGCAACCACCGATTACAAACTTTAATGGAACGGCTGCTGTTAGTTTAACCGTTACACGTTAGGAGAGATAAAGATGAATAAAGCCTATTTAGGACTTGGATCTAATTTAGGGGATAAAAAACATTACTTATATGATGCGATTCAGTGGTTAAATCGCCATGAACAAATAACAATTGTTCAGTTATCTTCCTTATATGAAACAGCTCCTTGGGGATATACGGATCAAGATATTTTTATGAATTTAGTCATTGAAGTTGAAACGTCATTGAATCCAATCGAGCTATTAGATGTTTGTCAAAGTATAGAGAATGAACTTGGAAGAGTTCGTGAGATTAAATGGGGACCACGTGTGATAGATGTTGATATTCTACTTTATAACGATGAAGTAATTGAATCAGATCGTTTAACAGTGCCACATCCATATATGACAAAGCGAGATTTTGTGATGATTCCACTGGCTGAGATTAATCCACAGTTAATTGTTAAAGGGAAAACTGTCCAGGAGTGGGCACAACAATTTGATGCACAAGCATTAAAGGTTATTTCAGATAGATAGATAGATTTTTTAAAAAAAGCCTCTTTCAATCGTGACTTGATTCATGATGAAAGAGGTATTTTTCTTTTTGAGTAGTTGATGACTTATTTATTAAAATTTAATTGTTTATTTGAGACATAGTCTAAAAAGAATTCAATTCTTGGAGAGGGGATCATTTCTTTGTGAAAGTGATGGCTTAAGGTCTCTTTAATTTCTGATTCAAAAGAATGATAACTATCAATTTGATAAGTTAAATCATAATTAAAGGCAATTTTTTGATGATCCCCTGCTCGCACTTGAAGAATTTGTTCAATGAGTAGCGGGCTTGGAATATAAACTTGCCGAAAGAATTTTTGAACTAAAGGAGCAAGTTGATAATCAATTGTATAAATATTTTTAACTTTAAAAAGTCGTTCTAGTTGAGAGATTGCATCTTTTCTAAATTTGTTATACAGTAGTCTAGTTTGTTGTTTTACAGGTAAATTAGCTGTTTTTAGTTGTGAAGTTAATAGTTGTAAATAATAAGATGCTTTATAATTGTATTGACTTAATTGCTTAAAACAACTCTCAATAAAGTCACTATCAATCGTTGTCGTAGATAGAACAGATAAGTTTTCCATAAAAGTTTTTCATCTCCTTTAACTATATAAGTCCAGATAAGTTTTTTACATCGTAAAAAACTTATAAGCCCTACTAATGGAGGAAACATGCTTCACATGGTAGGTGACCCATTCCCTAGCAGTCGAGGATTAGATTATCTTTGATAATCGCCAGGTGACCCCTGGACTATAGTCTGCCT
>JAUMTV010000296.1 GCA_030531025.1 Turicibacter sp. | reverse complement strand
GACGAGCTTTGAGCGACGATGACGCTTAGTCTTATCGAGTTGCGCCTCAGACCCCCAAATTCGTTCAGCAAGGCCGTCTATGCCCATTTTGAGAGACTGGCCATCACGAATTGTTACGTTAAGCCACGAATGAACCAACTGAGCAATATCACCGCTCAACTGACGACGTTCTTCGAGGTTGATACGTGCGAACGTACTGCCCGAAGCCAGAGCCTGCGCAAAACGTGCATTGAGAGCCACAACAAGCGTTCCATCATCGTGAAAAGCGTATGACAAAAACCGCATTGACCACTGCCAGCCGTTCGCCACGGCTTTGCAATTGACCTGTGAGAGCCGGTCGATAATTTCCTTCACTCGTGTGTAGGTTTTAGAGTCGTCGCTCATCCCAGCGGCTTGTAGGAGTTTGTAGAGCGTAGTTTCAACAACTGCACCGTTCTCACCTACTGCGCTGTTTAGTGGGTTCAAACCTTCCCATAATTTCTTACCTATTTCACCACTTGAAGAAGCATCAAGATGTACTGATTCAATACCAGCCAGACCAATTAACGATAATAATATTGTCTGGTCGCGAGTATCTAACCACTCAAAAGAAGTGAATGTTAACTCTGTACCATCGTACTTTACTGGAACTTTAAGCCCCAAAGGTCTACGACCTGCTGTTATAGGTCTAAACAATGAAGCCATAGCAGTTGCTCTATCAGTTCTTGCAAAAGTTACTTTTGTATTATTTGTTATATCCATTTTTCGAACCTCTTTTTACTGATTTATTATGATTTTCTTCGATGTATGCGTTAACGTCAAACGCTTTTAGACAATAGCCATTTACTTCTTTATTTGCAGAACTGACTTTTTTCATAACTATGTTATCCACCGGAAAGCCATAATTCTGTTTTGAAACTCCAAATAAAACGAAATATTTACGCTCCAACTCAGTCAAATCCTTAAACATATCGTCGGGCATTTTTGTCAAAAACCCTTGCCATCTAATATTATCAACCAAAACGGACGAACCGCGACTTGCTTGCTGCTCGTTACCTCCACCCGTGTTCATACTATTTTTATTAGTGTGATGAAGAAAAATAATCGAACAACCTGTTTGATTTGCAATTCTTTTCAAATGCCCAACAACATTTGACATTGCTCCACTATCGTTTTCATCTGCTGAGTGAATAACTCGCAATGTATCAAGAATAAGAAGACTTGCCCCAGTTGCAAGTTTCAAGAAATGTTCTTGGGTTTTTGTCGATAAAATATCAAGATTTTCAGCACTGGCTGGAATGACGATTAAATTTTCATCAATCGTTTGTCGTTCGACCTGATTGCAGTGCTCACCAATCGCAAAAAGACGATGCTCGATGACGTTTGCAGGGTCTTCACCTGCAACGTACACAACCTTGCCAATCTCCTCAGTCGGCAAGCCT
>JAUMTV010000295.1 GCA_030531025.1 Turicibacter sp. | reverse complement strand
TATAGTCTGTCTTAGTGTTAAAGCGGCTTACCAACTAAGACTGATGTAGAATGATCAAATACATTTCTGTTTTTATAGAGTAAAGATTTTTGTTATTATGAGGAGATAATAAAGGTTTAACTAAAGGCAGCAAGGAGAATTTGCTGTTTTTTGTTATGAATCGGCTAGTAAAGAATAAAGAGAGAAAAGGATAAGAGTGTTTTATCATCATTAAAAAACTTTAGATAATCAGTTAAAAAGGCTAACCAAACGTTGGGCGATAACATAGCATAAAGTAGGTAGAAAGTCTAAGTGAAGGAGGGGTAGGGGATGAAACGGTGGATTAGATATGTGATTGCATGTTTACCAGTTATCGTCTTATTGATTGGGGAGTTGTTAGCTGAAACAGTCGTTGATCGAAGTCAAATTTATGTTCCACTATTAGCGTTATTTCCATTTTTATATTTGATACAAGGAATGTTAGTAGCCATTTATGGTGGTAGTTTGCTTGTATCTGTCATCTTGACATCTATTTCTTACTTTTTAACCTTGTTTTTATTTTTAAGCCAAGCTGCATGGATTTATATTTTAATTTATCTAGTTCTAGCTATAGTGGCCACACTTATTAGTGAACATCGTCGACACTAAAACTTCATAGATTGAAAGGAGGGGAGGAGTAAGAAATAGAATCAAGTTGAAAGTAAGCATCATCTTTTTTTATGTCCATCCGAATAGTTTAGCTGAGAAGGAAATCGATAGGATCGTTGAGATTCAAGAATATTGTCATCATTATATAATCGCAGATCATATGAGTGATCAAAAAAGTGTGGCGCTCAAAGAAGGATTAGAAATGTTTTTTGAAAAGAAATGGTGTGATATTTCAAACTTTGAGTGGGTTATTTATTTGTTAGAAAGTGACTCCTATGTCTTGCTTCAAAGATTATTGAAAGATAAAGTCATTTATGATTATCCAGATTATATGATTTATCCCGTCATGGGAGCTTTCACACAGTATTTAATTTTAACTTATGGCTTAGAAAAATATTTAAATCTCTACTGCATGAAAGAACAACCATTAAATAAATGTTTTAAAGACGTCTATGATTGTAGTATGAAGATGATAGAGACTGAATTTTTAAATTACATTCGATTATTTAGGCTTGATTATGTTATACGTGAACGAATCATTGAACAATTATATTAAAAAAAGGAGAGGATCATTATTCAACAAATGAGAACATAAAAAGTGCTAACCTAATATGAACTAGGTCTAGCACTTTTCCTATTTTAAATAGAGATTTTTAAGTCAAAAAGAAGAGGAAATTATTTAATCTAACTGAGATACTAATAGTTGCCCAATTATATATTTTAAAGCTTAGGAGGAAGTCATTTTCATAAGAGAATGCTGTATATCATGAATAGAAGAGTTGAAATCAGAAAAGTCAATCG
>JAUMTV010000294.1 GCA_030531025.1 Turicibacter sp. | reverse complement strand
ATTTAGAACAAAAAAAAACAACAGACGGCGACTTAATCTGGAACCTATGTCAAGGACATTTAAAAAAAACATGAATTAAGCTACATTTAAAAGATGATTCCTGAATCCTACAGGAGTCATCTTTTTTAAATTCCATTGATAACGAGCTGTATGATGATACATCATATAACGTTTAATTTCGCGCTTTAATTCCTTTAAATTTTCACACTCTTCAAGTAATGCTTCATCTTTAAAGTGACCGAAGAAAGATTCCTGGGGAGCATTATCCCAACAGTTCCCCTTTCGAGACATCGATTGTCCTAATCCTTTTTTCTTTAATAAGTTTTGGAAGGTTGGACTGGTATAGTGTACACCTTGATCGGAGTGAATAAAGGCTTCTGGATGGAGTGGAATTCGTTTATTTCTAAATAATTTTTCAATCGTTTCTGTGACAAGTGGCATTTTAAGACTATCTGAAACATGATAAGATAAAATTTCATTCGTCGAACCATCTAAAATCGTTGATAAATAGGCTAATTGCCCCTTTCCATAATAAACATACGTGATATCAGTTAGTAAAACCTTACCAGGAGTTTCTTGTCTGAATTCCCGATTTAAAAGATTAGGAACCATACGATGTTCCTCGGTTGCTTTAAATATTTTTTTATAAGGATGACGTCGGCGATGCGGACAGATGATGTCATACTTTCTCATGATACGTCTAATCCATTTAAGACTATAAATAATCCCCCTTTCATTTTCTAATGTCATTTTAATTTGAAGAGAACCTTTTTTATAACCACGTCGGTTAAAGACACTTAAGATGAGGTCGCGAACCATCAACTCAACTTCCTCTCGCTTCATTCGATTATCTTTAGCTTCCTCACTAAAATAACGATAATATCCTGATCGTGAGACTTTTAAGGTATCACAAAAATAGCTGATAACTCCTGTCAAATTGAAATGTTCGATGACTTGGTAAATCAACTCATATTTTTGGGATGGCGTAAGAGATTTAGCTACTTTAGTAGCCCCCTCTCCATCAAATATACCTTTTTTAACAATTCATTCTCAGCCTCTAATAACTTAATTTTAGCCTCGAGTTTAGCTGTCTGTTCTTTTTCTGTTAACATTCTATTTAAACGTCTTCCAGATTTAGTTTGACGTGTATCTTTTAAACCTGATACCCCAGATGTTTTATAGGCTTTCTTCCAACGTGAAGCAGCAGCTTCGATTCGCTTCATTCCAATCACATCTACCTCAAATCCAGCTTGTTCAAAAATCATTCGGGGTGTTTTCCCGTCCTTAATTTGTGAGATGAATAAATGTTTAAATTCTTCATGATAAGTAATTGCTTTTTCTGATACTTTTTTTACACAAGGATTTTTTCTTAAGTGCTTGACTTCTCTCTCAGTAAATGTTTTTTGACTCATTCTCTTCACCATTCTTCTCTA
>JAUMTV010000293.1 GCA_030531025.1 Turicibacter sp. | reverse complement strand
ACAACTAAAAAAGTCATTTGTGCTACACTCAAAATAGTTCCGACCAAAGAATTATAAGGAGTGAGTACAAATGACCTATACCCATCTTACAACGGATGAACTTGTAATAATAGAGTCTTATTTCAAAATTAATCAATCTGTTGCTAAAACTGCCCATTGCTTGAATCGTTCAAGACAAACGATCCATAAAGTATATCTGTTCTTCAAGCAAGGAAAATCAGCCTTAGAATATTATCAACAGTATAAGAAAAACAAATCAAACTGTGGTAGACGTCCGCTTGTTTTACCCGAGGAACAATCAGAATATATTCAAAGAAAGGTTGTTCAAGGATGGACACCCGATGTGATTGTTGGTCGTGCAGCGTTTCCTATTAGTTGTTCTGCTCGTACCATTTATCGTATGTTCAAAAAGGGGCTATTTGATTCTTCTGACTTACCGATGAAAGGCAAGCGTAAACCGAATGGACATCAAGAAAGACGTGGAAAACAAACTTTCCGCCGCTCTATTCATGAACGTGAAAAGGATTATAGCCAATTCTCAAATGAGTTTGGTCACCTTGAAGGTGACACTATCGTAGGTCTGAAACATAAAAGTGCTGTAATTACCTTAGTTGAACGATTATCAAAAGTTATCATCACATTGAAACCGTGTGGTAGACAAGCGATTGATATTGAAAACAAATTAAATCATTGGTTTGAATCTGTACCGAAAAACCTATTCAAATCCATCACTTTTGATTGTGGAAAGGAATTTTCAAATTGGAAACAGATCAGTAATGTCAATGATATTGCCATTTATTTCGCTGATCCAGGAACGCCGTCTCAAAGAGGCCTAAACGAGAATTCTAACGGATTGTTACGTAGAGATGGTTTATTGAAATCTATGGATTTCAATTCAGTAGATGAATTTTTTATTCAATCTGTCGCATCTAAACGAAATAATATTCCTAGAAAATCACTGGATTATCGAACACCTTTGGAAGTATTTTTGAGTTACGTAAGTATTGATGATCTGTCTAACTTAATTTGACAATTAAGAGAATTAAAAGTATAATTTAATTAATTAAGTTTGTTTTAAGAAGAGAACTTTTTAGTAAGTTTTTTTATTTTGAGGAGGAATTTGAATGCAAGAGCTGAAGACCCGCAGTGCCCGACACCATAGACCTAAAAGAAACATGGTGATCAATAAAAAAGCGATTGCTCCTTTAATTGGAACGGGTCTTTTAGTTGGGCCGATGATGGTTACAGCGGTACCGCAAAGTGTTCATGCAGATGAACAAGGATCTCAAACAGTCGCTGATCCTCAAGCGTTTATCGATCAAATCGGCTGGTCTGCATCAGAAGTTGCTGCAAGTAATGACTTGTATGCTTCAGTCATGATCGCTCAAGCGTTGTTGGAAAGTGCATATGGTACTTCCGGATTAGCTAGTGCGCCCAATTATAATTTGTTCGGTGTAAAAGGAAGCTATAA
>JAUMTV010000292.1 GCA_030531025.1 Turicibacter sp. | reverse complement strand
CCAACACTAAGCTACATAAAATTACAGAACATGCTAACTCACTAGGCTTAACCGTTGCTACTTATGATGAATCAATAGAGAATATGTCACTAAAACAACTTGATGAAGTCCTAGAGCAGTTTGAATTTGGTAGTGGTGACATTAAAGTATCAATTAGAAGAAAGCAGTATGTTCTTGAAGTTGTCATTGATGCCAATGAGCTAGATTTGCATTTGCTAACTCGTGATGATTATAAAAATAAATATGGTCGTGATATATATGAGGAAGAGCATTAGTCCTAGTGATGATGCTCTTTTTATTATGCTTAAAATACCCTTGAGAGCTGATTCTGGGCTGTTTGAGAGGTCTTGTGTATCATCATGAGTCATAAATAGGGGGGATAGTTTACGTTATGAGGGGCAACGGATTGAGGGAGAAGGTGGGTAACTGTTCCATTCCCACGCTATATATGAATAGTCAATCAACATTGAAAACAAAAATGGAGTAGCAGTAGTAAGTAGCCGAGTGGTGGCAAAAGATTTTAGAAAGCGACATGACATGTTTTACGAGGTATTGAAGAAATCATGTCTAATGAGGGGGTTCCCCAAAATTGGGGAGACCTATTTATCGAAAGTGGATACCAACACCCACAGAATAAACAGTGGTACAAAGAATACCTATTAACACGAGATGGTTTCAGTTTGCTAGTCTATGGCACTTTTGAAAATCCACTGTTCCTAGCAAAAGATGTAGCAGAGTGGATTGATTATGCTTTCAAGGATTCACGAAAGGTAAATAGAGATGTTTCCAAAATGTTGAGAACTGTTGATGAAGATGAGAAAATTAAAGCCACTATGAAACTTGGTGGGGAAGATTGTTCCCATGGTGGAGTGAGAGAAAATACTGAAATGTGGTTCTTAACAGAGGACGGACTATATGAAGTCTTAATGCAATCACGTAAACCAATCGCAAATGGCTAGTTTATAATATTATCTTGAGCATTTTATAATATTACGCAATAGTTCTTCGACTTCATATGATATAAATCCCATCCCCTACTCTAGGCCAGAAGTCCCCTTGCCTAGTAATTCAACTTATAAATTAATGAGTAGGTGAGGTCATAAGTCGATTCATAGCTCATGTTCTGATGTGATTATCTTATTCAATTATGCTAAACTCCCCCATGTATAAACCCCATAATATATATAATATAAACTTATATCTGGGGGTTTTAAGATGGGGGCTTTTGTAGATGTTCATAAGAATAGAATAAAAATTGAAATGTGAAGTGTTGTAAAACCCTCTCAAACGCACTGATACCAATGGTTCTAGCGATTCATGCGCAGGCTATGAAAGGAAGGGGAAGTAGTGTGAAATTTGAAAAAACGACCGAGCAGAATCCCTCGAACCCCAAGTACTTCTTGTGATTTTGGCTATTTATGCGCACACTCTGAAAGGAAGGGAAAGAGCAACAAAGTGTTGCACCTACTTCTT
>JAUMTV010000291.1 GCA_030531025.1 Turicibacter sp. | reverse complement strand
GTTACCATTCCCTAGCAGTTGAGGATTAGATTATCTTCGATAATCGCCAGGTGACCCATAATAAGTTAACTATTTCAAAGGAGTTTATCATTTATGACAAGAAAAACTACAATGAAGCAATTATTTAACCTCATTCAAGGTGATTATGACATTAAATCTAATTAGGACATACAGATATTAAAACTACACTAAACACATATAGTCATGTTTCTAAGAACTTAGAAAACATTGAACTTAGCAAATTCGAAGAAATTATAAACCTGAATTATTCATCATAAACATGTAAAAAGCGCTGAATCCTTAGTGGAATCAACGCTTTTTCTATCTATCTTCTTTCACCTATTAGGTGAAGCATTTTTCTATGAAAATAATCTCTCTTTTGATATAGTTTTTATCGCTAAAACAAAACAAACAAAAGGAGAGATTACCTTTATATGATACCTCATCACCAATTATTTTTCAATCCAAACGTTAAATTTAATTTCACAGGAGGAAGCTTAACATCAGATGCAGGACTTTTATTAATCCATGAGTTTATGCACCAAATTAAATTTCCTCAACTCTTAAACCAACATTTTCATTTAGACCATGATCAGGCGATTCGTACTCATACGAATCATGACCTGTGTCTTCAACATATTCTTCAAACGATAGCTGGTTACCATTGTGCTGATGATGCGGATGAATTAAGAGCCGAACCACTAGTCACACAGTTACTTAACAAGACTTCCCTAGCTTCACAACCCACGTTATCTCGTTTTTATCATCGACTCACGAAAGAGACAAGCAAGCAGTTGGAGCACGTGAATCAACAGTTGTTACATCGATTTTATCAAGTTCAAACGCCTGAGTCCTTTATCTTTGATGTCGATTCGACTCATTTTCAAACCTATGGTCATCAATATGGAAATGGATTTAATGCTCACTATCAGGCGCGAGGCTTTCACCCTCTCATGGTGTTTGATGGAATGACAGGTGATTGCCTTAAAGTCGAACTTCGTGCGGGAAATAGGGTCCCCATCTTGCGAAGCAAGTTTACTCCTTTGATGGGCATTATATACCTCGCGGAATATCGTTTCATTTTTAGGTCCATTACTTTCACGGTACCAGAAAGAGTTTCGTTCAGCTTATCGAATCGTTCGAGGAGATAGTGGGTTTGCCCATAAAGAACTGTATGAGTTGTGCGAGACATTAGACACGAAGTATTTAATTCGTTTGAAAGCGAATGCTCAACTATATCGATTAGCTAAAGAAGTAACCGATCACTTATTAGATGACGGGTCGCTCAACTACTCTCAACAATTTTATGGAGAGTTTGAGTATCAAGCAAAAAGTTGGAACAAGCCAAGACGTGTCATTGTCCAAGTCAGACGAAAAGCAGGTGAGCTGATTCCAAAGTACCTATTTTTAGTGACTAATATGGAAACACGACCAGACCTAGTTGTGTCTCTTTACGCCAAACGAGGAACGATGGAGAATTATAT
>JAUMTV010000024.1 GCA_030531025.1 Turicibacter sp. | reverse complement strand
CGCAAGTCTCTTGGCTATGTACTTTCCGCTACTTGGACGTACTCGAGACTTTAACCTGTTAGATAATACCCATGCCGGGCGCACAATAAAAGGTCTCACTAAAATTAGTGAGACCTTTTGATTAATAATTTTCATCTTCACGTCGACGCTCAATAAATCCATACATTCCGTCGCCTAATTCAACCGTATATTGCCCATCATTCGAAACAAAATAGTACCCATATGGTGGATATTTCTCTAATGAATATTTGATTGTTCCTAAAATGTTTGTTGTATCTTGTTGGCTAATTGTAAAGACATCACCATCATTTAATGTTGTGATCACTTCACCTAAATCCGTATAACAATTGAATTTTTTCGTTTTTTCATCAAAAACAATTTGTACATACATATTATGTGTTGCCATAAAACCATCCTTCCTAACTTCACAATTATTATTAGTTTGGTTAGATTGGCTTATTTAATGTGTTTTTCTTTTGACAAGTCTCGACTTTATCATCAATGCTGATAATTTATTAACCTGTTTATATCACCCGTGTATAAAACTCAAGTAAATAACAAATATTAATATCACGTCCAGGTGGAACTATCCTTTAGCTTCCATATAAAAAAATCTCTATGCTTTTCATAGAGATTTTTTTAGTTTTAATTCATCTTTAGATTTTAACGAAAAGACTTTAAACAAAATAAAATAAACAGCGTAACCAACCATTCCACCTAATGTATTTAAAATTAAGTCATCAATATCTGACGATCGTCCGATAAAGTATTGGATACATTCAATCGATAATGAAAAGAAAAAGATGACTTGAAAGTTTTTTTTGAATGAGCTTAGTGATTTAAAGACAAGAGGTAATAAAAATCCTAATGGGATAAACATTAAAATATTTCCGATTACTTGAGAAATCATCTTTAATGGCCCCATCTCCCATGTTTCAAACAACCAATTGAATGGCATTAAGTTTAAATGATGAACCGGAGGGTTAAAAGTAATTCCGCCAGCAATGACATCTAATAAAATGGTAGCGACTAAAATGACAAAGACAACTCCACCAAGTAACCCCCAACTAAGTTGCTTCAAAACAGGGATTTGTTTTTTTCTTAATATAAAATAAACCGGTAAATATAAAACCATAAAAATAATCATTAATAGTGAACCCGTCACTAAATAATCAAAAATCTCCATAGAAAAGACCTCCTTCTTATCTTCACTTCTACTATAGCAACAATGTTTAAATAAAGATTAAAGAAATTATGAATATTTTCTTAATATTGAAACAATCATAATCTCACCATTAACTTGAACTTTTCTTCTTTTTAATTAATTTGTTTTTATCTAAAGGAAGTTTAGATAAAAACAGGCTCCATTCGTTAACGAAGAAATTGGCAAATCTCTATTTAATGCAATTTCTTTTATGATATACAATAACTTAATTACTTTTATAATCTGTTTATACAAAGTTAGATAAAACAGCTAAACTTTTAACTATTAAGATAAAAATAAGTCCTAATGCGATAATAATGAAACTTCCTTTCATTCCCCAACAAATTAGATGAATCCCCCTCATCACCCACATCTCTAATCCAAGACTAAATGGAAATAAAAAATCAAAGGTTGATCGGATAATATAGGACTCAAACAATATATTTTTTAAAATTAAAACAAAAACACTGCTGATAATAAAACTCCAAGAAACGAATCGTAAGATAGGACTTTGTTTTTGTGTAAAGTGTAAATATAAAGCACTAATGACTCCAATTAAACTTGCACTAATTAAGCTATAACTTAAAATTGACATTTTCTTTCCTCCTTACCTTTCTATCTTTAGTCTACCATCAAATTTTTAAGAAAATATGTATAAAGTTATGAAGAAATTCTTAAGATTTCCATTTAAATTAAAAAGAAGATACCAAAATCGGTATCTTCTTTTTAATTTACTACTGATGATTAAGGTTCTCTGATGGAATCAATATTAATCACGGCTTCTAAGCATAAAGTTAATGCGACTTCAAATGAATCTCCACCCCATCCTCTTTCATCGTAATGATGAACATCAGCTAACGTGTCTGCCGTAAATAACATTTGTCCAAAGATAATGTTTCTAAATAGCGCACAAGCTGCTAAAGAAGAACATTCCATTTCAACAACAGAACACCCTTCATTTCTTCTATACTCTACTAAATCTTTCGTCTCTCTAAAAAAGCCATCTGTTGTCCATGTAAGACATTCAAGATATGAATAATCATGCTTTTTTAATGTTTGTTCAATCGCTTTTAATGCAGTAGGACTCAACTCTACATATCTTGAAGGTGGTAAATAATGATACGATGTCCCTTCATCTCTTAAAGCTTTTGTTGGCACTAAAAAAGTATTCTCAGGGATATCAATTAAGGAACCGCAAGATCCTGCAGAAATCACTTCTTCTACCCCATAACTAATTAACCAATCTAAAATTTGAGTGGCCGGAGCTGATCCCATTGGTGCTTGACATAAACAAACGTCATGTCCGTTATAGCGAGTAACATAAATCGGATAAATTTTTGTTACCGATTCAAATTCAGCAACAACTTCGCACTCATGTTTTTTAGCATATTCATCAATAACATCACCTAAAAATGCAAAGACTGCTTTTTTTGGTAACTTTAAATTTAATTTTTCATGCCCTGGCATAATGACAGCCTGTGGATTATGATCGTACTCTAAAATAGGTATTTCATTTTTAATAATTGTCATCCAATCTCCCCCAAAATTCTTTCATCTAATTTTAACACATATTACCACATTTTTTATTAATGTCAATCAACCTTTAGATAAAACATAATTTCTATCTCTTTTTTTGCTGTTACTTCTCATCTAATAAAAAAATCATAGGCAATTGCCTATGATTTTAAAAATTATACTGCAAAAAACATAAAGTATGCAACCACAATGATCCCTAGTACGATACGATACCAACCAAACACTTTAAAGTCATGTTTCTTAATGTATCCCATTAAGAATTTAATTGCTAAGATTGAAACGAAAAAGGCTACTAATGTTCCTGTTCCAAGTGTAATCGCCTCAGCCCCAGTAAAATCAAATCCAAACTTTACAATTTTTAACAAACTTGCACCTAGCATGACAGGAATCGCTAAGAAGAATGTGAATTCTGAGGCAACATAACGTGAAGCCCCAATTAAGATAGCCCCAACAATTGTTGCTCCTGAACGAGAAGTTCCTGGCACTAAAGCTAATAATTGAAATACCCCAACCATAAATGCAAATTTATAAGTAATTTGTGTTAAATCATTAATAATTGGACGACGTCCTTTATTACGATTTTCAACAACAATGAATAATACCCCATAAAGAATTAACATTAAAGCAACTGTCATTGGATTAAATAAATACTCATCGATCACATCGTCAAATAATAACCCAATCACTGCGGCTGGTAAGCAAGCAACGACAATTTTAAACCATAAATTCATCGTATCAGCTTTAATTTTAAAGCCACCTTTAAATTCAAACGGAAATAGCTTATCCCAGAATAAACAAACGACTGCCATAATCGCTCCAAGCTGAATCACGACAAAGAACATTTCCATAAACTCAGGAGTCATATTTAATTTAATAAATTCATCCACTAAAATCATGTGTCCTGTACTACTAACAGGCAACCATTCTGTAATCCCCTCAACGATTCCTAAGAAGATTACTTTCAAAATTTCAATAAAATCCACGACTAACCCTCCTATTTATGATTCAATCAATCCCCAAAAGCATTGATTTCTATAACCTCTTTATGATACTACGGATTAATGCCTAAGAAAATACTTAATTTGTATAAACTTACATCGCAATATCTTATATAATAGATGAAAAAAGGGGGAATCTCGATGAAAAAGGCAAAACTTTTTCTTATTATCCTATTTGGGATGACTGCATTAGGTGGATTTTTATACATTCAAAATCATTGGATTAGTATTGATCAACACGTTGTTCAATCATCACACATTCCACAAAATTTTGATGGATTTAAAATCCTTCATCTTTCTGATTTACATGGACAATCTTTTGGAAAAAATCAAAGCCACTTATTAAAAGAAATTAATACTTTTAAACCAGACCTTATTGCCATTACTGGAGATCTTTTTGATTCATCTTATGACGATGAAGCTAGCTTTAATTTACTTGAACAACTTACTGATTACCCTGTTTATTTTGTCACTGGAAATCATGAAGCATGGCATCCTCTTTATGAGACATTAGAGACACGATTAGTTGAATTAGGTGTTCACATTTTACATAATGAATATGACATCATTGAGATTGACGGACAAATGATTGAAATTGTTGGAATTGATGATCCAAATTTCGGTGAATCTGTGGATAACAATTTACAAACTTCCTTAAAACAAACTGATTCAAATTTATTTAAACTTTTATTATCTCATCGTCCTGAAACATTTGAACATTATGTTGAAAAAGAGATTGACCTATTTTTATCTGGACATGCTCATGGAGGGCAATTTAGAATTCCTTTTATCGGAGGGTTAATCGCACCTGATCAAGGATTCTTTCCAACGTTTTCAGAAGGTGTTCATACTAAAAATCAAACGACGATGATTATAAGCCGTGGACTTGGTAACAGCATTATCCCACAACGATTATTTAATCGGCCTAACTTAATTCAAATCATATTAAAAGCGGATGCATAAGGCATCCGCTTTTTCGTGCTCAGGTAATTGTGTGCTATGTATTATTTATATGAATAGATGAAACGTTTGGTTATCCACAGTTTATAATTTTTGGTCTTCTACGGTATCTAACCACGCTTTAATATCTGAAATAATTGAACTCACGCATCCATCTTCAAATGGAGATTTTAAGTTTGCATACTCAACTAATCCTAAGAATGATTTTGTTCCTCCTACTTCACATAAACGAACATAATCGTTCCATGCCTCTTCTCGATTATCATGCATTCGCTTCCAGAACTGTAATGCACAGATTTGCGCTAATGTGTAATCTATATAATAGAATGGACTATTGAAAATATGAGCTTGTTGGAACCACCAACCTCCACGCTCTAAGAAGTCACATCCCTCATAATCTTTATGTGGTAAGTATTGTTTTTCAAGATCACGCCATGCTGCTTTACGCTCTGCTGGTGTTGCTTCTGGATTATAGTAGACAAAATGTTGAAAAGCATCTACGACAATTCCGTAAGGGATAAACTTAATAGCCGATCCTAAATGTTCAAATTTATATTTTTCTGTGTCTTCTTTAAAGAATAAGTTCATCCATGGCCAAGTGAAAAATTCCATACTCATTGAGTGAATTTCACAGCTCTCATACGTTGGGAAGTTTAACTCAGGTGTTTCAATCCAACGTGATGAATAAACTTGGAACGCATGTCCCGCTTCATGTGTTAACACATCGATATCTCCAGATGTTCCATTAAAGTTAGAAAAAATAAATGGCGCTTTATATTCAGGAATATATGTACAATATCCTCCACCTGCTTTACCAGGTTTGTTAACTAAGTCTAATAATTCATTTTCAACCATGAAATCAAAAAATTCTTTTGTTTGTGGTGACAATTCATGATACATTTTAACACCATTATCTAAAATCCACTCTGGTTCACCTTTAGGAGTAGCATTTCCTGTTTTAAATTCGAATTTTTCATCGAAATAACGGAGTGCACCATAACCTAAACGTGACGCTTGACGGTCATATAATGAACTTGCGACTGGAACAATATGTTCTAACACTTGTTTACGGAAGTTTTCTACCATTTCAGGTGTATAATCGCTACGTGTCATACGAACATATCCAAGTTCAACGAAATTATTAAACCCTAATTTCTTCGCAATGCGTGTACGAACTTTGACTAATTGATCATAAATCTCATCAATTTCACCTTCATGTTCTTCAAAGAAGGCATATTTTGCTTTTGATGCTTCTTCACGAACTTGACGTTCTTCACTTAATAAATACTTCCCCATTCCAGGAAGTGTGCGTTCTTCACCATCAAATAAAATTTTAGCTGAAGCTAATAATTTCGTATATTGACTCGATAATTTATTCTCTTCTTGTAAATCACTCACGATTTCAGGAGAAAAAGCCTTTAAGCGATAATCAACAATCGTGAAAAATTGAGAACTTAATTTTTCTTCTAATACTTCTCGATATGTGGATGAAACAACTGATTCATAAAATAACGAATTCACTTCTTCATAAAGAGGTCCATATTCATCCCAATAGTTTTGCTCAGCATCATAAAATTCATCACGTGTGTCAATGCTGTGACGAATTGATGCTAATGTAGCCATCGTCTCAATATGATTACGTGTCTTATTAATTTCAGTCACGATGTTTAGTTGTTCTGAGGCACTTGATGCCACCTTAAATTGATCAATTAATGACGTCATGGTCGCTTTATATTGATCAAAGTTTGGTCGTTCGTATTTAAATTCAGAAAATTTCATTTATCTCGCTCCTAACTCTAACGTAAATTCGATTTACCTTATAGTTTGTGCTATCTAAAATAACTCATTCTTATCCGTTTCCCCACATCTTAGATAACTTAAGGTATTACCGCTATTATACTATATCCTCTGAAATTTTGTATGTTTTTACCAAATGTTTTTTCAATTGTACACTTTGCGTTGACTATTTCCATCATTTGTTCTAAAATCTTAATCATTAGGTGTCTTGTCACCTGTAAACTTTAAGGAGAGATTCATATGATCAATCAAATTCTTGGGACGCTGTATGGAATGGCAATCGGAGATGCCATGGGGATGCCATCTGAACTCTGGAGTCGTCAAAAAGTTAAAAATTTTTTTTGTAATATCCATACATTCCTAGATGGACCTAGTGAAAATGAGGTCGCTTACCAATATAAAAAAGGGCAGTTTACGGATGATACGGCCCAAGCTCTTCTCATACTAGATTCACTTATCGTAAAAAATTTCAACTTCGATTCTGATGATTTTGTTGAAAGGCTATTAAATTGGGCAAAGGAGGAGAAAGCTTTTGAAAAAAACATTTTAGGTCCAAGTTCCAAAGCGGCTTTACTCGGAATTCAAGCAGGCGATGACGTCACAAAAATTACGAACCAAGCACAAACAAACGGATCAGCGATGCGGATTGCACCGATTGGATGTTTATTTCACCCCACGCAACAAAATGAATTAATTAACTTTGTCAGTCAAATTTCTAAGGTCACACATAGTAGCGATGTGACCATTGCTGGAGCCTGTATGATTGCCGCTGCTGTTAGTGGAGCCATGGCTTATGATACCTTTGATCAAATCTTAGAATTTGTCTATTCAACAGAAGCACCTGCAAGAGAATTAGGATTTGAAACGATTAACCCTTCATTAAGTACGCGTACCCGTTTAGGCATTGAATTAGCCAAACAACATGCGGGAGATGATGAGAACTTCTTAGAGTCTATCTATCAAACTATTGGATGTGGTGTTTTAATGAGCGAATCTGTTCCTTCCGCCTTGTCTATTGCTTATTATGCTAAAGATATCGAGCATTGTAGCTTACTTTGTGCCAATTTAGGCGGTGATACCGATACGATTGGAGCCATGGCTTGTGCCATTCGTGGAGCTTATGAAGGCTATTCTTCCATTCGTTCAGAACTCATTGAAGAAATTAATCAAGCTAATTCAGTTAATTTTATAAGATATGCGAATTACCTAAACGAAGCAAGGGGGACTTTGACATGAAAATATTAGTTCTGGGTAACGCCATTGTCGATGTCGTACTCAATATTAAGAGTTTACCTCAGACAGGGGATGACATTTACTGTCAAAAACAAACCGTCAATATTGGAGGCTGTGCGTATAATGTCTCAACGATTCTTAAACATTTTGATGTTGCGCACCATCTAGTCGTTCCTATTGGAGAAGGTTCTTATGCCACGATGATTAAACAAGAGCTACTTCGTGAAGGCTATCAGCTGCATATTCAAGATGAGCGCGCCGATAATGGATATTGTCTTTGTTTAGTTGAAGATGGAGGAGAGCGGACTTTTATTACCGTTCCCGGTATTGAGAAAGACTATAAACTAGAATGGCTATCCCAATTAGATGCCTCTAATTATGATGCGGTTTATTTATCAGGTTATGAAATGGAAGGCAAAAGTGGAGAAATCATTAGTCAGTGGTTAAGTGAACAATCCATTCCGAACATTTACTTTGCTCCAGGTCCGCGAATTACCTTTATCGAAGAGGAAACGATGAATAAACTTTTAGATTTAAAACCTATTTTACATCTTAACCAATCAGAAGCTTTATCATTTACTCAAACAACTGAATTATTAGAAGCAGCTCAATCTTTAGTTGAACGAACACAAAATGAAGTCTTTATTACACTCGGAGAAGAGGGTGTACTTCATCATCATGAAACCGTTCAGATTATTCCATCTATTTCAACAACGGTTGTGAATACGATTGGAGCAGGGGATAGCCATTTAGGAGCAATATTAGCAACGCGTGCACTTGGATATGACACTTTAACCTGTTGTGAAGTTGCTAATAGAGTAGCTGCAAAGGTTGTGAGTTTAGAAAGCAGTAAATTAGAAAAAGACTATTTTAATAAGGGGGACTTTCTTTTATGTCAACATTAGTAATGAAAACAAAAAACTATTTTAGTGATTGGACGTTATTCGAAATTTCATGGTTAATCATTTCGACCTTAACTATGTTAACGTTAAGTATCGTTTGGGGAGATTCACCTATGGCACTGATTAGTGGGATAACAGGTATTATTTCAGTTGTTCTTTGTGCCAAAGGTAAAATTTCAACCTATGCATTTGCCTGTGTTAACGTTGGACTTTATGCAATTATCGCTTATCAAAATCGACTATTTGGTGAAGTTATGTTAAATGGATTTTACTATTTACCGATGAATATTGTTGGTTTTTATATGTGGCGTAAACAAAAAGATGATGAAGGAACAGTTATTGCACGTCGTTTAACAGCTAAACAAATCATCTTATTAGTTATTGGATTATTAATTGCTATTACAGCTTACTGGCGTGTTCTTGTTGCACTTGGAGGAAATCTTCAATTAATTGACTCAATTACAACCGTTCTTTCGATTGTTGCCTTCTTACTACAAATTGGTCGTTTTATGGAACAATGGATTTTATGGATGATTATCAATGTCTTCTCAATTACGATGTGGTCGCTATTACTCGGAACACCGGAAGGAAGTGTTACGATGATTATCATGTTCTCAGCTTATTTAATCAATGGCGTTTACGGATTTAGAAATTGGTTAAAATTAAGCAATGTAAATTAGTCATTCACTTATCTGATCAACTCTATATAGAAATCGAGATGTATTTTACAATTTTGGATCAGTATTCTGTAAAAATTTATCAGGACTTATATATTTATAAAAGACTGTCGTTCATAATGACAGTCTTTTATTTTAATCCCATAAAAAGCTCGTTCTGTTCATCACACTTAAAACGTAATCTTCTAAAATTAATTGATCCTGATAAATCTCAGTAGCAGCTTGTACCCCTACATAACGAAGATGCCATGGCTCATATTGATAACCTGTTTCCGCCGTTCGATCCTGTGGATATCTTATAATGAAACCAAATCGATAAGCATTTTCAGCTATCCACTTGCCTTCTTCTGTTTCTCCAAACGATTCGGTTAGTCCACCGTGAACAGAGTCTGAGGTAATATCAATCGTTAAACCTGTCTGATGTTCACTATGTCCAGGGCGTGCACTATAGGTATCAGCTGTCTCGACTCCATCTTGTTCCACATATTGTTCATATAAAGAAGCTTGTGTCGCATAAGAGCGATAACCACTTCTAGCGATTAATTCATAACCTTCCTTTTGGGCAGCTGTGAATAATTCTTTTAGTGCATCGGCTGCTTCTTTTCTTAAATAATTTGCTTCATTATTCTTATCATTATTATAAAGAGGAACTTCTAAAAAGACTAAATCATCTGGTTCATAATCTTCTGGCAAACTATAATTTTTGTTTACTAAAACACTTAAACTATCAGGATTTTCCACTTGTATAATATCTTGATAAAACACAGGTACACTATCCTCATTCAATGAGACAGCTTCTGCTCCTGCTGAAATCATCGTTACAATCCCAATCATCATCAATAAACCACTCATTACTATCAGTGAAACCTTTATTCTATCCATCTAATCGTCCTCCTTCACCACTTAATTACCTTATTATTGAAGGAGATTTTATTTTTTAAACAAATTTAGGTAAAATAGTCACAAAAGACACGGTTAATCCGTTTTAAGGGTAGAGTTTGAAAGGAGAGTGAGACTATGCAGGCGAAATTATTAGATGAAACCTTTGCGACAGGAGATGAATTAGAATTACAACAAGCCATTAATTTATATGGACAGGCATTAATGAGATATTGCCATAACATTTTATGCGACTACCATGAAGCAGAAGATGTCGTTCAAATGACATTTGTAAAAGCCTTCGATAAACGACGCCAATTCCAAAATGGAACGTCACTATCAGCTTGGTTATATCGCATCGCTTACTCAATCTGTATGGATCAATTACGAAAACGGAAATTGCGATTCTTTATGTTTCCCCCTCAAATTCAAAACAGTGGGATGAGTGAAGAATTATTAGAGGCACTTTCAAAACTTTCAGGAATGGAGCGTGCATTAATCTTCAATCGTATCATTGAAGAACGCGACTACAAAGAATTAGAAGAAATTTATCACCTTCCCGCTGCGACACTTCGTAAACGATATGAACGTGCACGTAAAAAGTTGGCCAAACAGCTCATTGAAATTCAAAATTCAAACGAGGGGAGTCTGATCATTCATGAAATTTAGCTCAGAAGAGCAATTCATTAAGAAAACACTAGAACAAGTTGAAACACCAGAAGTCAAAAACTTATACGAAAAAGTGAATCAACGCCGTTTAAAATCTAAATCTTTTAAACCTAATCGTTCTTTTAAATTAGTAATTATTCCAAGCCTTTGTTGCTGTTTATTAGTTATGATGGCTTTTGATAACCGTTATGTTAAAAAATTCATTGAGTTAATCGGTTATGAAGTCTATTCAGCCCTACAACCTATTCGACTTATCGATGAACATGATGGCATTCGTCTTGAAGTCATCGGCGCAATGAATGACGATGAAACAGCTATTGCTTATTTAACACTAAAAGATTTAACAGGGGAAATCTTTGATGAAACACTGGATATCTATAATTATACGGCAACTGGCGTGCGTGCCTTAACCATGCCGTTAATTGCTTACGATGAAACGACACATACCGCTACGTTTCGTCTACAAGGAAATGGGGGAAAAAGCTTAAACGGAAGAGAGATTATCGTTGGAATTCAATCGTTTTTAACTCAAAAAGAAAAATATGAAGAGCATACCGTCTTAACTGACTGGTCCATTCTCGAGACTCATAAAGCCGAAACTACCCTATTCAAAGAAGGAGTTAGTAGTGGGGGGGACGGACTTGACTATTTTGAACAAACTAAAAAAGTATTGAAGCCAAGAGAACTTGACTTAGAAATCCCAGGGTTAAACTTTGTTCGAATCTCGAATATTGGATTTATTGATAATAAACTTCATATTCAACTCGAATGGCGAGAAGATAATATTGATGATCACGGGTTCGTCTATTTAGTTAATAATCTAGAACAAAAAGTTGATTATTATTTCGGAAGTATTTCATTTGGCGTTGATCAAGAAAACAATCTTGGCTATGGACGAAATCTAGATGAATACGTCTTTGATGTCTCACCAGATGAGCTACATCAATTTAAACTCCAAGGTTATTTTGTGTATAATGGACAATATACCGAAGGAGATTGGAGAGTAAAATTCAAGTTAGAATCAACGACAGAAGAAATAAAACAAGCAGTTGATTTAACATTCGATGAAACATTTATTAATGAAATTAACATCTCAGCACTTGGTGTCACCCTAAGAGGAACGGGAACCGAGGAATCATTACAAGTCAAAGTTCTTTTGGACAATGGTGAAACTCTTGAATCAGACTCAATTATTGGCGTGAAAGATAACACTGTGGATAACTCGGAATTTGTCATAAAAATGTTATTTCCCGGTCTATTAGACGTATCAAAAATTAAAGCGATTCAAATCAATGATGAATGGATTACCATAGATAAGGAGGAATAACGCTTGGTTCATCTCATTTTATTCACGCTAATTTTCGCTACTCCCATTTATCTGCTGTATACTTTAATTTTAAAACTATTAAAAAAAAGAACAGATTGGAAACTACCCATCTGTCTCATTGAATTTATTTTTTGTTGTTACTTTGTTAATCTGTTACGCTTAACAGGAATGTTTAACGTTCGTTTAAGTAACTTTTCTGACTTCCATGCTTCTCCAAATGTCGTTCCTATTATAAATACGTTAAAAGAAGTCATGGATTATGGTTTCTATGTTTTAAAGCAAGTTGGCTTA
The DNA here is from genome assembly GCA_030531025.1 of Turicibacter sp. The sequence goes on along the minus strand of JAUMTV010000024.1, from coordinate 17,757 downwards.
AATATCCTACTGTTTGTGCCATTTGGCCTTTTAGTTGGTCTACTCAAACAATCTGGACGAAACATTTTAATTACTTCTCTGATTACTTCAGTGACAATTGAGACACTTCAATATTATAATGGTCGCTTTGCTGATATTGATGATGTCATTTGGAATATTTCAGGTGCCTTAATCGGTTATCTCATTTCTATCAGTTATCAAAAAATAAAAGATTTATTCCTGGTTTCAAAAGCAGCTACAAATTAGCTGCTTTTTGCTTGTCGTTTAAAAAGTTTTCAATTCCTTCTATAATCCCTGTTACAATCTTATCTTGATAATATTCTGTTTGAATTAGATTACGCTCATGATCATTTGAGAGGTAGGCACTTTCAATTAAACAAGCTGGCATTCTAGACTCGCGAATAACTAATAAATTAGTTACCTCTCTAACGTGACGATCTTTAGCTTGTGTATAATTAATCAGCGCTTCTTGAATAAAGTTCGCTAATTGATTATCATAGGTTTCTTTTCCAGGAGTATAAAAAACTTCAATTCCATGAACACTAGCATCTTTAAAGCTATTTTGATGAATACTAATGAGTAAATCACCTTTCGCTTGATTGGCTAATTTCGCACGATTCCTTAAACTAATCGCTGTATCATCCGTACGTGTCATTACAACCTTATAGCCTTTTGCTTCTAATCGTTTTTTTAATTTTAGTGCGATTTGAAGGTTAATATCTTTTTCTTGAATTCCTTGTTTAACACTACCTGGATCTGTTCCACCATGTCCAGCATCAATCACAATTACTTTTTGATCTTTTTTAAAAAACCGATCAAACCAATGAATGTTTTGAATCGGTGTGGCTGAAGCTAAATGAACAGGTATAAATAAACTAACAAGTAGGACTAGGAATAAACAAAATCGAACAACTACATGAAATTTTAATTGTTTTTTCATCCTAATCCCTCTTTCTTATATTACTATGAGACTATATCGCATTCTTTGTCGAATCTAGATTTATTATGTAAGTTTTTATTCTAAATCAAACATCCAATAAAAAGAAAACCAGAATGCTACTTTGTACACTCTGGTTAGTTATTTAAATCATTTAAAAAATTCTCGATTCCCATGACGATTCCTTCAACAACTTGAGTTTGATAGTCATCAGATGTAATCAATGAAAGCTCTCGATCACTAGAAATAAATGCTGTCTCGATTAATACAGCAGGCATCTTCGTCTCACGCGTCACGACTAAGCTAGCTTCTTCTCTAATTCCACGATTTCTTGCTCCCGTTGATGCAACAAGCGATTGTTGGATAGACTGCGCAAATGCTTCATCATTTGTTATTTTATCATCGTTATAATAAACTTCTATTCCACTCACGCTTGAATCTTGAAGGTAACAATTTTGGTGAATACTAATAAATAAGTCGGCTTCTACTTCATTCGCAAAATCCGAACGTTCTGTTAATTCAAGTGCAGTATCATCATTTCTTGTCATTAAGACACGATAACCTTTATCTAAAAGAGCTTGTTGTAGTTTTAAGGAAATTTGTAAATTAATGTCTTTTTCCAAAAATCCTTTATTATCACTACCTGGATCAATCCCTCCATGACCTGCATCAATAACGACTAATGGTTGTTCTTCAACCACCTTGATGACTTCTTCTATCTCCGAATCAGATGCTATCGTAATTCCTTTAACAGTTTGCAGATGCTGATTATATACTTTAAGACCACCTAAAAAAACAGTTAGTAATATCATAAAAAAAACTAAACGATTCATAAAACTTTTCTTTTTTCGCTTTCTTCGCATACACTTCTCCTTTCACCTCTTTAATATGTCGGATTTAAGAAGATTATAGTCAACCAATCTTAGAATAACCTTAAAAATCTGGCTTAAGGAGTCAGTTATACTGTCGAATATACAATTATTATGTAGTATAGATAGTTTTTACTTAACAATACTATTAATAGGCCAACGCCTGAATTTTTTAAGAGATGGAGTGAATCATATGCTTAGAAAACTCGATCATCGATATCTAGGTGGCGCTGTTTATAATTGGTTAGAGACAAATTACTATTTTTCAATGGCTGATTACTTTAACGAAGCAAATGTTAATTTCGGAGTTCTTCAGATTTTAAATGATGCAACAATTGCTCCTTATACAGGATTCGATTCAATTGCTCATACTGATCTTGAAGTTCTAACTTATGTCATTGAAGGTGAATTAACACATAAAGATAGCATGGGAAACGTCGGTGTTCTTCAACGTGGACAAATGAAATATATGAGCGCAGGTACGGGTATCACACATAGTGAAACAAATAATAGTGATGTTCCGCTACGTATTCTTCAAATTTGGATTACACCTGACAAAAAAGGTCATCAACCAACGTACGGTCAATATCATTTTGACTGGGCAGCACGTCATAATCAATGGCTTCATATGGTTTCAGACATAAATGATGATGCTCCTATTACCATCAATCAAGACGTTAATATCTATACCATTCTCCTAGATGAAGGAAATAATGCTGATATTAATGTTGCCTCTGGAAGACAAGCTTATCTCATGCAACTCGAAGGGTTCTCTCTTGCTAATGAAATTGCATTGAAAGAAAAAGATGCATTAGAAATTATTGAGGATAATATTCATATTGAAGCAACACACACATCACATTTCATCGTCATTGACATGCCAAAAACAGATCATCCTTATATGTAAAAAAAGAGCGATGAAGTCGCTCTTTTTTTATTTTTTCAATTTGATTAATTTTTATTAGATTTTAATTTACCGTAAACCATCGTAAAGATGATTCCCCCACCAATTGCAATTAAGTGAGCAATAATATAATTCACGTATCCATTATTTGGTGGATCGACAATAGCGAACCCTGGAACAGCTGTTGTTCCAAATCCGATTGAAACTAATTTACTGATATAAATATATCCTCCTGCTAAAGCAGATGCAATACATCCACAAACAAGTGGGAATTTATTTCTTAATGTTACCCCGAACACAGCTGGTTCAGAAATTCCGAATAAAGTTGATGTGAAAGCTGGAATACATAACTCACGTGTTTTAATGTTTTTCCAGTGTAAGGCTAAGAATCCAAGAACTGCTCCACCTTGAGCTGCTACCGCAACTGAGAAGATTGGATTTAAGAAGTTTGTTCCTGTTGCAGATAACAATTGAGATTCAATCGCTCCAAACACATGGTGTAATCCAGTAATAACGATAATTTGATGGAATCCAGCAAAAATCATATAACCGAAAATTCCTAAATTTGTTGTGACCCATAATAATGATGCCGTAATGATATCAGCTAATCCACGACCAATCGGTCCGACAACTGTAAATAATAAGAACGCTGAAACAAATACTGTTAACATTGGTGAGATTAATAATTTAATGCTATTTGGAACTTTTTTCTCAAAGAACTTATCTAAGTAAGCAACAACTGCTCCCATTATAATCGCAACGATAACCCCACCTTGGAATCCAACTAATTCAACATTTAATCCTAATAACTGGATTGTTTCAGGTGTTGCTGTTCCTTGTGCTGCCGAATAAGCATCTGTTAATTTAGGATTTAACATGATATATCCAAGAACTAGCCCTAAAACGGGACGTCCGCCATATCGTTTTGTTGCAGAATAAATAACTAGTAATGGAAGAATATCAAACACACTTGATGAAACTAAGCTAATGAATTTATTAATCCCTGCTAACCATGGATACATTTCAACAACTGATTGTTCTCCAAAAATTCCTGCTTGGCTTAATAAACCAGATAATCCAAGTAAAATTGCAGCTGCTAAAATCGCTGGCATAATAACGATAAAGACGTCAGAAATTGATTTAATCGCCTTTTGAAGTGGATTTTGTTTTTCAGCTGATTTCGTCTTAACATCTGATAAAGACATATTCTCCATTCCAATTGATTTTGAGAATACATCATAAACTTCATTAACTAATCCTGCTCCAAAAATAATTTGTAGCTGATCACCTGCCATGAAAGCACCTTTAGCTAATTCAATTTCTTCAAGTTTTTCTTTGTTTAGCTTTGTATCATCATCTAGTACGATTCGAAGGCGTGTGGCACAATGTGCCACTCCTTGAATATTTTCTTTCCCACCTACACATTCAACAATATCACTTGAAATTTTTAAATATCTTTCTTGTTTATTCATATAATCTCCTTCTTTCAAACGTTACTAATTTCTATTTCACCCTCTTAAATTTCCATTTCATACTATGGAAGTCTTGTTTCACTCGTGGAATAGTTAAACCGACATTCATCAATTCATCTCCACCAAATACTTCTTCAGTCTCAAGATTCATATATTTAAACTCTGGATTTAATCCTTTGAATTTAATCGTACGAAGTGGAGCACCTGGTAAAGATAAAACTTTCACGTATGTGGCAACCATCTCTTCTTGGTCTTTTGAGACAATATTCCATGCTGATTCATTTCCTTCAAACGGATTGAAAATACGATATAAGTCACCAAATTGAACAAGTTCACGAATTTGCTTGTACTCTTCAATTTGAGCTTTAACAATTTCTTTTTCTTCGTCTGTTAATTTAGTTAAATCAAGTTCATATCCAAAATTACCTGCCATTGCGACATTCCCACGTGTTTCAAGTGGTGTCATTCGTCCTACTTGATGATTTGGTACCGTTGAAACGTGACATCCCATTGTGACTGGCGGATAAACTAAACTTGTTCCATACTGAATTTTCGTACGACAGATGGCATCTGTATTATCACTTGTCCAAGTTTGAGGCATGTAATATAACATTCCTGTATCAAAGCGCCCCCCACCACTTGAGCAACTTTCAAATAAAATATTTGGGAACTTTGTTGTTAATCGCTCCATCACATCATATAACCCTAACATATAACGATGACTCGTTTCTTCTTGTTGGTTTGCAGGTAATAAGGCAGACCCAGTATCAGTAATATGGCGATTCATATCCCATTTTACATACGTAATCGGTGCAGATTCTAAAATTTTAGAAACTGAATCAACAATATAATCACATACATCTTGTCGAGATAAATCAAGTACTAACTGATTACGTCCAAATGTGTATGGGCGATTTGGCACATGAATGCACCAATCTGGATGTGCACGATATAAATCACTATCTACTGAAACCATTTCTGGCTCAAACCATAGCCCAAATTCGATTCCCATATCTACAATCTTTTGAGCTAAAGCTTCTAATCCATTCGGTAACTTTCGCTTATCCACGATCCAATCACCTAGTGATGTATTATCATCATCGCGTTTTCCGAACCATCCATCATCTAAAACAAAAAGTTCCATTCCTAATTTTTGACCTTCTTCAGCAATTTCTAAGATTTTATCTTCATCAAAATCAAAGTAAGTCGCTTCCCAGTTATTAATTAAAATCGGACGTGTTTTATATTTAAACTCGCCACGACATAAGTTGTTTAAATAAAGCTGATGATACTTTCTCGACATTCCACCTAATCCTTTGTCACTATAAACCATGACAACTTCAGGTGTTTGGAATGAATCATTTGGATTTAACAACCATGAAAAATCAAATGGATTAATTCCCATTGAAACGCGAGTGTTTTTATATTGATCAACTTGAACCTGTGCTGTAAAGTTTCCACTATAAACTAAATTAAATGCATAAACTTCACCGCAATCTTCATTTGTCTCTTTTCGAACTAAAGCGACAAACGGTGCTTGGTGAGGACTACTTGCTCCACGTGCACTATCAACCATTTGAATACCTGATACAATCGGGCGACGCTCAAAGTTTTTCTCATTATTATGTGCTCCATAAAGAGTAATCATTTCAAAATCAGACTCTCTAAAATCAACACTCATACTTAATGCTCTTAATAGTTGTAGATTTTCTTGTCCTTCATTCGAAAATTTTACTGAGCGAGTAATGACATCTAACTCTGTAAATAAGCTATAATTTAACGTTACTTTTAAACCAATTAATTGATCTTCTAAGTAAATTTCTAATGTTTCACACTCATGATCTTCATTTGTGTATGTGGCTGGTAATCCTTCTAATCCTTTTTTTCCTTGATACAAGTTGTGCCCAACATAGCGTAAATCTGTAATACGGGATCCATTTTCTAATTTCACTTGGTATGCAGGGATTCTGAAATCACCATTTCCAAAAGCTTGGTACTCTTGTGGAATGGTATCTAATGAAAATGTTCGATCTTCAGAAGTTGGGTTAGGTGCAAACCCACGATCCATATAAATAATTTTATTGCTTCCATTATATTCGTTCACACGTTTTCCATAATACAAATGAGCTAAATAGCCCCCATCTAAGACTTGCATCACATAGCTTGTCTCTTTACCTTGTAAATGAAATAACAGTTTGTTATTATCTATCTTAATCATTATCACTTTTCTCCTTTAAAAGTAATTCGCTTTCAATTTACGGTTTAATTGTAAACCTTTTTATGATATATTGATATGAAATAATGTAGACACATACTATATCAATTGTGACTACCTGATTAGGAGTTTATTGGGAGGAAAACTATGCTTTTTAACTTTTCATACCGTAACATCTACGATAGTATCGAATTAAATCTTTATACGTGTGGTTATGATATTTGTAAAAGTGGACATTCTTATGGCCCTGCAGTTAGAAGTGGCTATTTAATTCATATCATCTTAAGCGGTAAAGGGATTTATCGTGTCAATAATCAGGAATATCAATTAAAAGCTGGAGATGGATTTTTAATTTATCCTGACGAATTAATTTATTATGAAGCTGATCAAGATGAACCTTGGGAATACATTTGGGTTGGATTCACGGGTACAAAAGTAAATGATTATTTAAGACATTCAACTTTAACAAAAGAAAATCCTACATTCACACTTCAAAAAAATAGTCAGCTCTATCCTGCTATTCATGATATTATTGAGGCAACAAAGCTTAATTCTAATAAAAATTTAAAAATTATCTCGACGCTTTATCAATTTCTTTATGTCTTATTAGAAGAATTTCCAAGACAAGTGGATGAGATAAAAATTACACCTAAAATGTATGTTGAAGAAGCACTCGCTTATATCCAATCTCATTATCAAGAAGATCTTTCAGTACAAAAAATTGCAGAACATCTAGCTATTGATCGCTCATACCTTCATCGAATGTTTAAAAAATATACGAAACTATCACCTCAAGAGTATATTTTAAATTTTAAAATTGAAAAAGCTGCTGTTTTACTTACAACAACAGATTTAAAAATCGGAGATATTTCTCGTTCCGTTGGTTATCCAAATACGCTACTTTTCTCAAAAACATTTAAAAAAATAAAAAAAGAGACACCGACGAACTATCGTGCTCTTCATAAAAAATAAAAAGACTTAAGCAACTGCTTAAGTCTTTTTTGTTTAATTAAAATCCTGTTAACCAGATTCCTACACCTGGTCCTAATGGTAAGTTTAATACGTACCAAACAATTAATAAGCTTGTCCATCCAATTAATAAAGCAATTGAATATGGCATCATTGTTGAAATTAATGTTCCGATTCCTGATTTTTTATCATACTTCTCAGCGAATGTTACGATTAATGCAAAGTAACTCATTAATGGAGAAATTAAGTTTGTTGTTGAATCTCCGATACGGTAAGCCATTTGTGTGAATTCTGGTGTGAACCCAACCTTCATTAACATTGGAACGAATACTGGCGCTAAGATTGCCCATTTAGCTGAAGCTGATCCCATGAAAATGTTAATGAATGCCACAACGACAATGAATAAAATGATTAATGGAATTCCTGTTAACCCTAAAGCCGTTAACATTTCTGAACCTTTAACTGCAATAATTGTTCCTAAGTTTGAGTAGTTGAAGTATGCTACGAATTGAGATGCGAAGAATACTAACACGATATATGACCCCATAGATGCCATACTTTTACCCATTAAGTTCATCACATCTTTATCATTCTTAACCACTTTAGCACCAACTCCGTATGCAATCCCTGCAATAGCGAATACTAAAGCAATAACAACAACCATCGAATTCATAAATGGTGAATTTAAAATACCTTGAACACCTGGTTCAGTTCCACGTAAGAATCCATTAGCTGGGGCAACTAAAGCAACAAATCCTAAAACTGTTAATAATGTTGCGATTCCAGCAAAACGTAATCCACGTTGTTCTTCTTTAGAAACTGTCATTTCATTTTCATCAACTGTTACATCACCTGTATATTTTCCTAAACGAGGTTCAACAATTTTTTCAGTGATGATTGTTCCTAACACTGTAATTAAAACTGTTGATGCGATTAAGAACCACCAGTTTGCTTGAATTCCAACAACATAATCAGGATTTACTAACTTAGCTCCTTCTGTTGTTAACCCAGCAAGTAATGAATCTGTTGGACCTACCATGACGTTAGCACTAAATCCTCCAGATACCCCTGCAAACGCGGCAGCTAAACCAGCTAATGGGTGACGTCCCATACTTAAAAAGATAATAGCTCCTAATGGGATTAAAACAACGTATCCCGCATCAGATGCGATACTTGATAAAACCCCTGCAAGTACAACAACAACTGTAATTAAACGTTTTGGTGTACTCATAACTAATTTTTTTAATAAAGCTCCGATTAATCCTGTTCCTTCAGCAAGTCCAACCCCAAGTAACGCAACTAATACCGTTCCAAGTGGTGCAAATCCTGTGAAGTTTGTTACAGCAGAATTAAATAAATATTGAACACCTTCTTTTGAAAGAAGACTATTTACTGTTACTGTCATCATTTCAACTGCATTATTATTCGCACGATTGATCCCCTCATACGTTACTGATACGCCTACAGCTGATAAAATAGCTGATAAAACAACGATAATAACTGATAAAATTAAGAAGATTGTTGCTGGATGAGGCAATGCATTCCCGATTTTTTCTACCCTGTCTAGGATAGTCAGTTTTTTCTTTTTGACTTTCTCACTCATAGTGTACCTCCTTGATTTTTAATCCCTTTCCCATAATTCGGGGAGGCAGTTTAAATGGTTAAACATAATTAATTATATCTTTATAATTCGACTTTTTTCTACTGGTTTTTTATTCCACCCCATCAAAAATACATATTTTTTCTACATTTTGGCCTCAAAGTAATTAAAAACCTTTAATTTTATTCTCTTAAATGATGAAAACAAATCAATTGCAAAAAAGATAAGGCTATATAAAAGCTCTGTAGTATCTATTAAAAAAACGCCAAATTTATTGGCGTTTTTTTAGTCTCATTAAATAATAAACTCCTACTCCAACAGCTCCACAAGCAATTCCTATTAAAAGGTGATTAAAAATGAATCCCATAATCATCATAATCATAGCTATCGTTAAAATCGTATTAGGAATTAAATCATTTTCATTTTCTTCCACTTCTTCTAAAAAGCTTAAGAGTTGTAAGGTTCTTGGATTAATTCGATCTCTCAATAGTTCATCTAAACTAACATTAAACCAATCAGAAAGTGCCATCAAATCATGCATGTCAGGTATTTCATCGCCTTCTTCCCATTTTGAGATGACTTGCCTTGAAACGCCAATCTCTTCTGCGAGTTTTTCCTGGAAAATCCCTCTCGTTCTTCTTAATAGTTGTAATTTTTCGTTAAATTCCATTTCCCATCACCCCTTTGTACTTCTATCGTATTCACGCCTATTGCGCGATATACATTTTTCATCAAGACAGGAACCTATTTGCTACTTTTCTACTATGATATAAAAGCGATAGAAATAAGGAGGAGGAAAGCATGGACTACAAAAAAGATTTAGAGGACTTTTATGATTCTATTAATGTAGATTATGCAACCTATGTTGCTAATACTCTTTCCCAATTTGGATCAAATGAAACTCTCGGATTTCGAATGGCAGGCTCAGAAGCAGAACATGAAGTAGGCAAATTTTTATTTCAAGAATTTGAGCATATTGGCTTAAAAAATACTCATAAAGAAAAAGTGACGATTGATTCTTGGGAGTTTAAAAGTGGAGAACTCTATTATCTTGATCAAAAAAATAGCCCTAAAAAAATAATATTAAGTGCTTATGCAAGCAATTGTCTCCAGGAAAATCAATCCTTTGAGCTTGTGTACGCCGGAAAAGGAACAAAAAAAGATTATGACAATATTAATGTTAAAGGAAAATTAGTATTGATTGATCTTGATACATATATTGGTTGTCAAATTGGAATTTGTGCTTTACAAGCACGACAAAAAGGAGCTTACGGAATTATCGCGGCTCCTATGAATGAAGATAAAAAATTACCGTCTGATGCCTTAACCTATGAAAACTTTACCGCACCAGCAGATATCCCTGCCTTTTCAATTAGTTTAAAAGATGCTCAAACTCTTAAAAATTTGTTAATCCAATCACCGAACTTTACAATCACCGTTATGCTAAATTGTTATAACAAAGTTTTACCTGATCAAACTTCGTTTAATATTATTGGCGAGATTCCAGGTAAAGATAAAGATAACCTCATTCTCGTGATGTCTCACTATGATGGCCTATTTCATAACTTTCATAACGGAGCTTCAGGGTGTGGATTACTTCTAAGCATTGCTCGCGCGTTAATCAAAAGCCACTATGTTCCAAATAAAACAATTATCTTCATTGCTCATAGTGCTAAAGAGTGGGGAATGAGTAATTCTACATTTAACTGGTCAATCGGTAGTTATCAACAGATTACAAAAAATCATCCCGAATGGGCTGAAAAAGCATTTATAGCGATTAATTTAGAAGGCTTTGTTGCTCATGATCAATATGACTATCATCATATCCGTACCGCTTATGAGTATCAAGATCTTATTCAAGCCATTCAAAAAATTGTAACTGGATGTCCTTATAAACAAGGCTGTTTAGTTGAATCTCCTACTACCATTTTAAGCGATGATTTTGTTTATTCTCAAAGTGGAGTTCCAACAATTATTAGTTATCGTCCAAGTGGTGAAAAGTATTTAAATACTTATCAAACGAATTACGATGTCAGTCAAAATCACTTAAGTTATCCTGCATTTGAATACTGTCATAAATTATATGGAACAATCATCATTTTATTTGATCACATGAAAATTAAGCCGATTAACTTTGAAAAACTGTTCTGGGCACTTGAAGAAAGCCTTGATTTTGAGTCTTACCATCACTATAAAGAACTTTATTTTTTAATTCATAACGCCAAATGGTGTGCTAAAAACCTTTATGAATTCACTCAACGAAACGAATTTACCGATTCCGAAGCGAAATATTTAAATCAACAGTTGCATTATCTTTATTTAATGATTCAACAATCATTTGTCAGACTTTCATGGTATGGAGCTAATATTTTTCCTCATGAGGCTCACCAAGAAAACATTATTCATTTACGTGAAGCCATTCGCCTTTTAAAACAAGAGAAATTAAAATCTGCTGTTGAACAACTCTGCCGTGTTGATTTAAACTTATATGCCTTTTATTTTGATAAAAATACATTCCAATTTTATATTCAACAATCACGTCATCAAGATGATGAACATTTAGTCTGGGGACATGATTTATTACTAAGTGAAATTGACTTATATGATGTGATTGAATCCCTTCAACGTAAACATTCCTGGGAAGATATCTATGTTGAGATTCAGCATCTAAAAGAAATTTTAAAAGAAGAAGAATTCCGACAAGAAAAAATCATTGAAGAAGAAATTATACACCTTAAACAAATGATTGAGTGGATGCGTTATTTATACCGCCGTCCTAAAAATTGATATAATATCATTATCTCAATAAAATAAGGTGTGATTTCATGCAAACATTTGAAGCAATCATTATCGAAGCGCCAAGAGGCGGTGCCTATATTGAAATTCCATTTGATGTTGAAGAAGTTTATCAACAAAAGCGAGTCAAAGTAAAAGCCATTTTTGATACGATTGAATATCGAGGATCTCTTGTTAAAATGAAAACAGACTTCCACATCCTCGGAATGCCAAAAGCGATTCGTGAGAAATTAAATAAACAAATTGGTGACACTGTTTTCGTTCAGCTTGAAAAAGATGAAGAAGTACGAGTCATTGAACTTCCATCAAATTTTGAGTCTATGCTTCACCAAAATAAAGATGCGCTTAGTTTTTGGAAAAAATTATCTTACTCAAATCAAAAAAAGTATGTGAACTGGATCACATCTGCTAAAAAAGAAGAAACAAAACTAAAGCGTCTCACATTAGCTATTGAAAAATTAATAAATCAAGAAAAAATTTAAAAGGAGAAGCTAAGGCTTCTCCTTTTAAGATGAATACGCATATTCCATCACAACTTCATTTAAATAAGTCGTAAATTCATGAAAGATTTTTGGTGAAATTGGATCTTCATAACTTAAGACCTTTAATTCATGACCTTCATAGTTTTGACGATAAGGGGGATGAACATGTGAATAGGAATTTAATTTAAATCCAACCGTCTCATAAAACTTTAATCGACGAATTGAAATGTCATCAACCGGTGGATCGATTTCTAAAATCATCGTTTTACCTTGTTGAGATAATTCCTTTAAGAGCGTTGAACCAATTTGGCGCCCACGCATTGAAGGATGAACGGCTAAATGTTCAATATACATATACTCATTAAACGTCCAATAACCGACTATCACAACAACTTTTTGTTTTTCAACAATCACTGTAAATGAAAAGTCAGGATGTGTCATTGCTTTGACTTGATCAGCTAATAAACGCTGTTCAAAAATAGGAAAGCTTTGTTCATAAATTTCCCACGCCTCATCAAAATAAATATCATTTGGACTCGTTAACTTAACCCACTTCATTTCATCACTCCTTTATTGTTTTTCATAAAAGTTATCCACAAGTTTGTGGATAACTTAATTTGTCAGTCTAACATTAGACATCGCCTTCATTATTACCTATAATAAGTAATTGAATCATAAAATGAAGAAATGAGGAAGTAATAATGATGAAATTAGAAAAAATTCAAAAAACTGACTATCTTAAAGTTCGTCGTGCAATGATTGATGGGGCTCGTACAATTGAAGATGTTCAAACAATGACAGACCTTGATGTAGTAGAGTATGAAAATGACCTTAAAGCAATCTTAGCAAGTATTTGTGGATGTAAAGGAACATCATTAGAACAAGTCGTGACATTAGCGAATGAAGGAAAAACAGTGGACGAAATTAAAGAATTAACAGGTGTTGCAACAGCTTGTGGACGTTGCCAAGTTTTATTAGACGCTGTTGTAACTGCTAAAAAATAAAACTCCATCATAGATGGAGTTTTTTTATTCGGCTTTTAAATATAAAACTGTAATTTGCGGAACATTGAATAAACGAAATGGAACTTTTGTATTTCCAATTCCAGTATCTACGTACAATCTCATGTTATCACTCACGTCATAAAATCCTCGAACATACTTTTCTGCTAAAGAAGTCGTTATTAATGGTCCGATGAATGGTAGATACACTTGTCCACCATGACTATGGCCTGCCACGATAAAGTCAATCGGCTCATGATTAAAGTCATCTGCTAAATCTGGCTCATGTAACATTAAAAGATTCAGATGGTCGTCTTGTATCCCTTGAACCGTCTGAACTGGATCATAATATCCAATGAGTGCATCATCAGCTCCAAAAAGACTTAATGTTGTACCTTTAATCGTTAACGTTTCATGTTCATTCAATAAAACATGAAAACCGGCAGAAGTCATTAACTCTTCATAAAATCGTTCAGCTCCTCCACCATAATCTCGATTTCCAAAGACAGCATATTTTCCTGAGTTAGCTTTAATTTCTGATAAAATAGAAGATATTTCTTCTAATGAGCCTTCATAAGTTGCTGCATTATCCATTAGATCCCCAGTAAATAAAACGAGATCAGCTTCTTGTTCATTGATTTTATCCACAACTTTTTTTAAATCTTTAATTGAAAAAAAATCCCCTATATGCGTATCGGAAAATTGGACTACTTTAATCGCTTCACCTTGAGCTTTACTTAGTAAAACATCATGAGAAATCACTCGTAGCAACTTTGGTTCAACAAAGGTTGAATAAAGTATGATCAAAATTGCAAATAAAATCAAATACTCTAATCGCTTAAAAAATAGTTTCATCTGCACATCCTCTATAGTCTCTTTTGTTATCTTTACAAGATTATATTGTACTCTCCTTAAATTTAAATCACAAACACTATTTTTAAATTAATTTCACTTTAAATGTCGAAAGATTTATTAATCTATTTAACCTTCAACATTGCCTTTATATGGTAATAGCGTTATAATAAGCTCAATCATATTTTATAATTAAGAAAGGATGACGCCAGATGAATTTAACATTAACTAATCTGTATTATTATAGCTATTATTGTTAATTTTGTATTTATGCTTGGAGTCACTCCCATCATAGATACAAACTTTTAGGCGTTTGTCTCTATGATGGCTATATCTTATTATAAAGTAGATGCCACATAGATCAAAAAAACTATGTGGCCCTTTTATTGAAAGCTTATTAAGTTACCACATAGTCTATTGAAACTATGTGGTTTTTTTATTCATATGATAGAAAAGAGGAGAAAAAAAGATGAAACAAAAAAAAGATGTCATGATTGTAGGCTTTGCATTGTTTTCAGTATTTTTCGGAGCAGGGAATTTAATTTTCCCACCCTTCATTGGTGTCACTTCCGGAAGTGATTGGTTAACAAGTTTTTTAGGATTTATTTTAGGAGATATCGGAATTATTTTACTTTCAATCTATGCCATTGCTAAATGTGGTAATTATCAAGCCATTATTGGACGTGCAGGCAAAACATTTGGGCTCAGCTTAGAATTTATTATGATGCTTTGTTTAGGACCAATTGTCGCTATTCCAAGAACAGCAGCGACCACATTTGAATTAAGTATTACGCCATTAATTCCAAGTATGAACTCAGTTATTTTCTCAATAATCTTCTTTACCCTAACGCTACTATTAACTATTCGCCCAACAAAGGTCATGGATATTATCGGGGAATTCTTAACACCAATCCTATTAGTTTGTCTCATTTTCTTGATTGGAAAAGGAATTTTATTTCCACTCGGAACCTTGAATCGTGAGATTAATTCAGATGAATTATTCGTAACTGGATTAAAGCAAGGCTATCAAACTTTAGATGCCTTAGGAATTGGGGCTATCACTGCATTCATGATGGCTTCCTTCAACGACAAAGGATATACCACACAACAAGAACGCATTAATTTAACCATTAAAGCAACACTTCTTGCTTGCTTTGTATTAACACTAGTATATGGTGGATTAACATACCTAGGAGCAACCGTTTCTAACCAGTTTGATGCATCTGTTTCTCAAACCACTTTATTAATTTCAATTACTCAGCAATTAATGGGACAATCAGGGACAATTATTTTAGGAATTATTGTCGCATTTGCTTGTTTAACAACAGCAATCGGTCTAACATCTGTAACAAGTAAATATTTTGAAGATGTGACAAACAAAAAACTAAAATATGAACACATCGCTATTTTTATCTGTGCCTTTAGTGCAATTGCTTCAACGATTGGGGTCGATCAAATTATTGCACTATCAGTTCCTATCTTAACTATTATTTACCCGGTATCAATTATCCTCATTATTTTAAGTCTCTTAAAACGATTCTTTAGCAACAATTTAGCCTTCGTTTTTGCTGGATACACAACATTGCTAATCAGTGTTCTAACTATTGCTAATATTCCATTTATGAATGAACTACCTTTAGCAAATTTAGGTTTAAACTGGCTCCTCCCATCTTTGATTGTTGCTATATTAGGGGAAATCATTGGAGTAAAAAAACGATTAACTTTCAAAAGTCCTATTAAAGACTTATAAATAGGTATACTAAACATGTTAATCTCCCATTCTAAAAATATATTTTATATAGAAAGGAAGCACTGCTGATGTCTTTACCAAAAGAAGAATATATTGAAATTCGTCATGCTCAAGCTAAAGGAGCTCGTCATATTGATGATATTTTGAAGATGACCTCTATTCAGGCAGACACGCCAGAAAAGATGAAAGCCATTGAAGATGTTTTATCTATTGCTTGCCGTTGTAAAAATATTTTAATGGATGAAGTCATTGCAGCCGTCAAAGGTGGCGCAGATAGCATAGAACAAATTCAAGAGCTAACGGGTGCTGGAACAGTTTGTAATCGCTGTCTTCCTATTCTTGAAAATGTCTTAGAACTTAAACATTAAAGACCTTGCATAGCTTAATAGTAGATAAAAATTAATAGTAAGAGAAGTAATCTAAGTTAATTAAAAGTAGATAACTAAATGAGGTCATTAAAGTAAACCACCATAAGTCTATGGTGGTTTTTCTATGTTATCTAACACAATAAATATAGATAGTACAAATACATAAAACAAAGTAAATTAAGCATAATAAGAAGCATTTAAAATAGCTAATAAGCATCCAAATACATCTGAAATAGTCAGATACAATGTAAAATTAAGGTAATTATAAGCTTTTTATTTTACTTTTTTTTCCATTAGTATATAATGATTTTATCAATTAAAGAAATGAGAGGGAACTCTATAAGAAGCTAACTATTTTATATCGAGGGGGATTATCTATGTATACATATGGATATTTATTTTATTTACCAATCACAATTATATTTTCACTGTTATTTATCATTAATGGATGTATTAGTAAAAGACCATTAGGGTACTACGTCATGGCATTATTGGCGGTTATTTATATAAACAAAGCCATTGAACTTGCTTTTTTCCCATTTTTAATAGCGGATATACCTGAATTTACTATATACAATAGTATTAATTTTAAAATTAACTTAATGAGTCTTAATAAGATACAACTCATTGGAAATATTGCATTAACAATCCCCATTGGTATAGGAATACAATACCTTGTTAATTCCAAATTTATAGGAAGATTGTTCTTATCCATTGCTTTAGCATTGAGTTTTGAATTAATACAGTTGATCTTATTATTTACTCTAAAACCAATAGACATCTTTTTTGATGTCAATGATATCATTTGTAATGTAACTGGCGCTATTTTAGGTTTATTTATTGCTTGTGCGATAAATAAACTACTTTCTAATATTCCGCTAAAGAGTAATAGGGGGCTTTTTTCATACATTCATCAGGTATGTATCAATTGTTCAAACAATAAAAATAGTTTAAATGATATTTATCGTTCCAAAGCATCATAATATCATTTAAATTTTTAAAAACTAAATATGTTGGGCGTATCCTTTAAAATTAGATATTAGTTCAAGTTGCTACCACTAAATAATAGATAAAAGCCTGTATCGTTAATTCCTATGTAAATTACGATACAGGCTTTATTTTATAATAGATTAATTAGTTATCTACTTTTAATAATAAAAGGTCTTTTTTTAATCAATTCTTTTTAAGCGCTCAATAACTTGTGGATAAATCGGATGAGTCTTTAAACATTCTAATTTAGGATCAATCGTTAATAAATTCAATAAAATATTAGCTCTATGTTGTTTCGTATAATTTTGCTTAAAATTCATCTTTACATCTCCTTCTATTCCCACGAAAAGTAGCGGTGTTTACAGACATTCCACTCTCTTTTCTTTGATAGGATTAACAGGGCCCTTAGCCTTACTATAGAATCTTGATGATTGAAGAACAATAACGCACTAATTAAACTTTTAGGTAAAAATTTTAACTAACAGTTAACAATAAACGATAGTACTGATGATTAATATTTATTCCCCAACCTTCATCTTTTAGCTGATGAAT
>JAUMTV010000290.1 GCA_030531025.1 Turicibacter sp. | reverse complement strand
ACCCATTCCCTACTAGTGGTAGATACATTTTCTTCGAAAATGGTAGGTGACCCCTAGACTATAGTATTAAAGCAGCTCCTCAACCAAGCCTGTTATAAAATTGTAAAATACATTTCTGTTTCTATATACATTCATTTAATTTAAAAATAATATTCTATTATAAGCATTCCCCCTCTCTGAATTAAGTATATCGAATAATGTCGAAGATTTCGAGTATGCAAATGCACACAATTGATAATTGATATCAATTGTGATTATCTAAAGCTGTATATTCAAAAAGATTATATAGACCACTTGAACCGTTTAGGAAATTTTGTATGCTAAATATTATCATTTACGAAAACTTTTGTTATAATAAATAACATACTAAATGTCATTTCTTATACTAAAAGTTAGCTATAAACTTAGTATTTTTTCTAATCTTGATTGAATATAGCTATATTGCTAAATAGTCAAAAACTAACAGGGGGTTCTATGAAGATAAAATATCTCATTCTAGCAACTATCGCTACTTTTATTATTATTAAACTATCACTTCAGCCATATGTTATAATTAATGATCTACAATATAATGATGAAATAAGATTGGAACATATTAATCTAAGTGGAGTAGATATTCCTTTTTTTGTAACAACTATTGATGAAGCTGGAGGATTTGATGTTCAATTAAACTGGAAAGAAGTTCTTAGTCTTATTGCGATTAATAAAGAAAATTATTTATATGATTTAGATGAATCAACGATTAAAACAGCAGCTTCTCGATTTATTGATGGTGAACAAGTGAAATCATTAGATGATGTTCTTGTCGATTCTTTATACACAGACGAAGAACGTGAACGCGCTAAAACTTATTTAGAAGATTTAAAATATGAAGGATACACCCCTCATAAATTACAGCCATCGGCAAAAGAAGCATTATTTATTAATCAATTAATTGATCCTGCAAAAATTAATTATAAGAAAACTGGAATTTTACCTTCAATTACAATTGCTCAGGCAATTTTAGAATCGAATTGGGGCCAATCTGAGTTGAGCCGTAATGGACGAAATTTATTTGGAATTAAGGCAGATGCATCATGGAAAGGTGATTCTGCAACGTATACAACGACTGAATATAATGAAGAACCGATTGAGCAAGATTTTCGTGAATATGACAGTTGGTTAGCTTCTATTGAAGACCATGCAAACTTTTTATTAGAAAATCCTCGCTATCATCAAGCAGGTGTTTTTGACTCCAAAACATATCGTCTTCAAGCAAAAGCAATTGAAGCTGGCGGCTATAGTACTGCTATTGATGCTGCAGGAAACCCTGAGTATGCTAAGCGATTATGTGAATTAATCCGTCAGTATAACTTACAACTTTTAGACCATGAAGTTTTACATGATTAAAAAAGATTATCTATTAATATATAAGTCCAGCTAAAAGTTTTTCATATCGTAAAAACTTTTAAGCCCTACTAATGGAGGAAACATGATTCGCATGGTAGGTGACCATACCCCAGCAA
>JAUMTV010000289.1 GCA_030531025.1 Turicibacter sp. | reverse complement strand
CAAATGAGTTGGTGAAGGAGTTCGGGATTACTAAACAAGAGGCGATTAAACAAGTTCAAGAGGGGCTGCCAAAAGAACAGTGTGTGGTAACTGTTCGTGAAGATATGGTGGGAGATATTGGTGTTGGTATGGCAGTCTAATCGTAACGGTCGTATCCCCTGAGATTTATTATTCCAAAAATGTATTAATTAGGATAAAAAGTAAATCTTAATCACTGAAGGAGGTGATTAAGATGATTAAAGAGAAAAAAGATTATCCATTAGTGCTAACGACAAAGCACGTACAGGAAATTATGGAATGCGGGGCATCAAGTGCAAGTGTTTATATTAGAGAAGCATCAGCTTATCTAAAGAAACAAGGGAAGTTAGCGCCGTTGCACGTAGTTCGTAACGGTCGTATTCCACGAGATTTATTCTTCGAAGTCTATGGAATTTAGGGAGGTCAAAATGAAATTTAATAAATGGAAAGTAGCATTAATTTCATCCGCTATAAGTGCAACAGTAATTATATTAATTGCTTGTTTCATCTTATTTGCCGTAGAACCAGGAGCGGCTGAATTAGTAATGACATGGTGCTTCGGGTTTCTGTTTATTTTAATAGGAATTCTACTAGGAGAATATTGGAGTTAGGAGGGAGATTGATGTGGCTGAATCGCTGTGATGTAGGTGGTAATATTCGCCCATACAAAAAGGTGTGGAGTGGCCCTGCCTACACAAGGATTAGAATGAACAACCAAGAAGAAGCAAAAGAAATTGAGTTGTTCTCGAGGTTGTGGACTCCTATTAAGCAAAACCAACGCTATACCTATTTCGTGGTTGCTGGGGAGTTAAGTGAAGTTGATAAGAAAATACGATGTCAATGGCGTAAGGCAATGTTAGCTGTTGCCAGTGAATTATCTTAAGGAGGAAGAAAAATGAAAAATACAAATGTAGTTAATTTAAATTCAGTTCCGATGTTATCAGGTACGCGTTTAGACCAAGAGCAGTTAAACACTGCAAAAGAGGTATTGAACCTTTTCGCCGAAAGTGGATACAGCATTAAAGAAGCAACAGAAATCTTAGAGTTTTGTAAAGATTCACTTCATTATTCACCAGTAGGGACTTATGAGTTCGAGAAGGAGTAAACACATGAAAGCGGACTTGCTATTCAACCATAAGCAGTACGATAAGTACACGAAGTCTTTATGGGAGAAGTTTTTAGATTTGATTTTCGAGGAGGAAAAGTAATGGATTTAGCAGATTGGTTAGTCATCATCCTAGCATTCTTTACAGCAGTAGGAATGCTATGGATCATCTATTCTTTGTGTTTAGGTATGGGATATTAATTTTTTTCACAAAGTTTTAGATATTTAACAAAACTTCTAAATAAATTTTAAGGATTAAAATAGCTGATTTAAAGGTGTTTGGAGTTCACCTAGCGTTATTTATCGGATTTTTATTTCAAACACCTTATACAAAGAAAAAATAAGGAATAACGGAGGGGTTAGCGTGGGAGTTTTAGATATTCGTACATTAGG
>JAUMTV010000288.1 GCA_030531025.1 Turicibacter sp. | reverse complement strand
TAAAGATAATGCGAATAGACTCTGCTTCTTTTTCATTAATGATGTACTGCTTTGTTTCAGGATCAACATCATATCCTAAAGGTGGTAATCCGCCATTGTGCAAGCACTTATACGCATTCTCTCTCAAGCCTTTCATCACTTCTCTAGCGAGGTTACTACTGTAATACTGTGAAACGCCTAATTGAATAATCTGTTGAAGTTGTCCTTCAGGTGTATCTGAAAATTGTTCAATCACACTGATAATTTTCACTCCATATTGAGCTAATTCACTTTCAATATTTAACGTATCACGAACATTACGAGAGAACCGGTCCATCTTATGAACAATGACGACATCAAATAAACCTTTCTTCGCATCGTCTAACATGCGTTGAAAATTTGGTCGTTCTGTATTTGTACCTGTTAGTGCCATATCGATATACTGATCCATCAAGTGATAATTTCCTCCGCTAGTTTCAACATAGCGAGTAATTGCTCGCAATTGTGCATCAATGGATTCTTCACGTTGATGATGACTACTAAAGCGACAATAAGCCACTGCTTTTAGTGGGATATCTACCATTCTTAAAACCTCCATTTACTTGTTAACTGATTCAAAATGATAATATCTATTCATCTTTTCTTTTATTACGTCTTAAGATGAGGGAGGAAAGTGCGCTTAGTGCGCTTCTTTCCTAACTAAAATTAATTTTTTTCAAATTCAATTTTCAAATCGACCTTTTATTCCAAAATAAAGTGCACTAAGCGCACTGTTTTTACATTATAATTTTGAAATCAAATACCTAGCATGATTCGGCTATTAAGACAAGTTTCCAAGTTTAATCTAAACGTATTTTTTCTCACCTATTAAATGAAATAAAAAATATTTTTTTCAATTCAACTCGACTTCTTGTCCCTATCATTTTCTATCCATCCAATCAATCATCCCTTGACTACCCACTCCAAATCTCTATTCCTCAATCACTAGTCAATAACAGAATCATTCATCCATTGAGATGGGACCAAGGGGGAAGAGATTTTGTACAGCCTGAAAAAATCAAAACAAATTTTTCATTCCAAACGAGAATGATCCCCCCCTTCACCCCCATTCCCCAAATCGAAACGGGAAATTTCCTCTTTCAGAAATAGATTCGGATTCTACGGAAGTCATGCTCCTCTTGGGTTTCTTCCACACTGCCCCGTTTCCCCGCTTTTTTTCAACCCAATGTGAGGATATATTTTTGACATCTGACTAGTACTCTAGAGACATAGTTTTTTTTCTTTTTTTCGGAAAAAAGGGGAATAGGGAGGATTTTCCTTGGTCTTACTATGTTTTTGCATCTCCGTTTTCTTCCCCGTTCTATTTTTCCTTGCGGAGCAAGCGGGTAGAAAAAAAATATTCCCTATCTATCATCATTGAATGCATCTATGTTTTTATAATCATTCAATGATGAATCATGATAAGGGATTGCTTTTTTAATACTCGTTTGCGAGAAGCATCGTCACATAATCTTCATTTTCTATCACATACACTTTTTCTG
>JAUMTV010000287.1 GCA_030531025.1 Turicibacter sp. | reverse complement strand
GCTAATTCATATAAGAATTCAGGTATTTGTGTTGAAAGCATTTCACCATAGCTATGACCTAATTGAGTCTCACCAACACCAATTTTTCCACCTACACTAAATGTAAAACATTCTGCAACAGCACCATCGACTTTTTTCTTTTTACCTGTAAAGCCAATCGCTCCAACTTGATGAACCCCACATGAGTTTTGACATCCAGAAAGATAAACTCGTGGTAAGACATCTTTACTATAATTTTTAAATTTAAAGTGTTGTAGAATCTGACGTAAGGTTCCTTGACTATTACATAAACCAACTTGACAAGTTGGAACTCCAATACAAGAAACACTTTGTTCAAGCTTTGTTTTGCCACTCATTGCTTCTGTTAACTGAAGGAGCTGTTGCGCCTCTTCAGCACTTAAGTTTCTAAAATACATTCCTTCTTCCATCGCTAAACGAACTTGTACACCTTCAACTGACTCAACAAACTCAATTAATTTTTCAAAATCATCTAGTTCAAATTGTCCACCAACTGGTTGTAAATAAACACTATATAACCCTGACTGTTTTTGAGCAAATACTCGTTTATCTTCTAATGGTTGAGGCTCTGCTGTTTTATGAATAGTTGTATCAATAAGTTCCGTTAACTCTAAGCCACCTTTTGCTTTAAGTTCATCCACATATTTTTGATAAGCTTTTAAAGTTGCTTCTTCTCCTAATCGTTCAACAATATAACGAACACGCGCTTTATTACGGTTTTCATAATCCCCTTCAGTCATAAATAATTGAACCATGGCTTCGACATAGTATAAGACTTCATTTGGTTTAATTAATGGTTCGTACTTAATGGCAAGACGAGGATTTTGGCCAAGTCCTCCACCTAAGTAAACTTGGAAATATTGTTCACCATCTTTAGTTACCGCTAAAAATCCTAAATCTTGTACTGTACAATGTGCTTCATCAGTATTACTACATGAAAAAGACACTTTTAATTTTCGTGGCAACTTATATTTATAGATTTCTCTTAAGAAGTAATTTCCTGTTGCTAAAGCATATGGCGTCACATCAAAAGCTTCATTTGGATCAACACCTGATAAAGGAGAGATTGCAACATTACGTGGGAAATTTCCACCTGCTCCACGTGTATATAAATCATGATCTAATGCTTCTCTCATTAAATCACAAATCTCATCAATTGATAAACCATGTAGCTGAATCGCCTGACGTGTTGTTAAATGAATACGTTCTAATCCATATTTTTTTGATAAATCATAAACAAGCTTCATATCTTCTAATTTTAAGACACCTGATGGGATACGTAATCGAATCATCATTTCTTTTTTATCGCGATGCGCATAGACACCAAACCCACCAGAAGCATGTTTAAACTTCATCATGTTTATTTCACCATTTAAAAACTGATGCCCCACTTCACGAAAACCTTCAATTTCTGAATATAAAACCTTTTTTAATTCTTGCATATCATTACTCCTTTCTATTCTTTCTATTTTTTACTTCTTCTGCCCTATATCATCTAAAGTATATCAA
>JAUMTV010000286.1 GCA_030531025.1 Turicibacter sp. | reverse complement strand
CCTTTGCTAGGGCTAAAAAATTTTCTATGAAGAAAATTTATCTGGACTTATATATCTGTCAACAGTACATATAATCTTTACTGATTTATATGTTATAATAAACAATAAATGGGGGGATATTTTTGAAAAGAGCTTATTCATATATTATCATAGGTTTTTTCTTTACATTTATTCACTTTACAATAAATGGATTTGATTTAATTCATGACTCAATAGGATATTTACTGATTGTCTTAGGGGTTATAATTGGTGAGAAGCAACGCCCGATTCAAGAATTTATTCAAGCGAAATATTTAGGAATCGCTTTAGGAATCTATGTTTTAATTAATCCGTTTCTATTTAACTCTGAATTTCTAAGTTATTCTAGAACTGGAGTCTTCTTAACACTCGTTGCTTCTCTAGCTAGTATCTATATGTATTATTCACTTTTAAAAGCTGAATATATTTGGCACCCATCTACTCAAACTAGACAATATGTTGATACTTACCTTCTATTAGCTATGATTTGTTTCGTCACTACTTGTCTGACCTACTTCATTCCAATCATTAGCCTCATTTCCTTGTTCATTGGATTAGCACAATATATTTATTTACTATATGTTCTCATTAAATTACGTGCTCAGTATAAGAATCGAGTAGGAGATAATTAATTAATTTAATAATCGTCCTCTCACACCACCGTACGTACGGTTCCGTATACGGCGGTTCTATTTTATCTCTAAATATGAACAGTTTGATAGTGGTCTAGTAGTGAGACTAGACCTCTTCTTTTTAGTCTTTCATTTGTGATGGTTCGGCATAAAATAAATGAACGAGCGACTCTCGCATATCCTTTTCGGGTGTTTGCCCATTCCCACACCTTATCTTTTTCGACACCTAACTTCATCAAGCTTTTGTATTTAGTCTTTCTCTTTTTTCATTGTTTCCAAATACACATTCTTAGTCGAAATCGAATGGTTTTATCTAGATTTCCACATACCGTCTTCATTCGGGCTATTCGAAAATAATTCACCCATCCGATGATTAACTGTTTTAGTTTCATCAGTCGGTAGTCAAAACTCACACTCCAGCTTCGTAGGGTGAGTCTTTTTAATTTCTCAGTCTCATAATGGATATCTAACGGGGCTTAGCTTTGAATTGATCGGCATTTTTGTCCCAGAAAAATCCGAATCCTAGAAATTTAATTCGACTTGGTCGCTCAACCTTACTTTTCGTCACATTGACTTTAAGACCTAGGGTTTCTTCAAGGTATTTCGTCATGCTTTTCATCCCCCCGTTCGCTGCCTTCTCACTTTTCACTAGAATTAAACAATCATCTGCGTATCGGACAAAATTTAATCCTCTTGCTTCCAGCTCTTGGTCAAGTTCATTTAACATGATATTGCTCAGTAATGGGGATAGATCGCCTCCTTGTGGGGTTCCAATCACCGATTCTTTATATTCATCATCCATCATGACTCCACTGACTAAGAATTTTCGGATGAGTGAAATGACATCTCCATCCTTAATCGTATTTGATATCAACCTCATTAACTTGTCATG
>JAUMTV010000023.1 GCA_030531025.1 Turicibacter sp. | reverse complement strand
TAGATAATCCAAAGAAGTGTTTAAGCATTCTGTGATCAACTCTAATTTTATATTTGACTTATTTTGAAATGAGACAATTACTTCAATCACCTATCATGAATTCAGATAAACGATAATGAGATCATAAAAACCTTGAACATGATCACCAAAATTCTGACACACTCTGATCTGCGATTTTACTTTCGACTTCTTCTTATGTTAAAATGAGAGATATTTTCAACTAGGAGGGACTGAAATGAACCATATGATTACTGTTTTAATTTTAACAATTGTTGGCGCATTAATTGGTTGGATTACAAATATCTTTGCGATAAAACTTTTATTTCGCCCATTAAAGCCTATTCATATTCCATTAACTCCATTTACGATAGTTGGGTTGATTCCTAAGCGTCGAAATGAGTTAGCAAAAACAATTGCTGACGTTGTTGCACATGAGCTGTTATCCATTGAAGATTTAATAGATGAAACAATTACTGATGAAGATTTACATCATATAAAAGGATATGTTAAACGAAAAATCAAAGTTGTGATTGATGAGAAAACAGCAATCATCCCTTTCCCGTTTAAAGGAATGATTCAAGGACCGATTGAACAAATGATCGATCATGAAGTTGATCAGGGATTAGATGAAGTAATAATTAACATTAAAGATATTGTACAAACACGTTTAAACATCGAACAACTGATTGAAAAAAACATTAATGCGCTTGATTTAAAAGAACTTGAACAAATTATTTTAAAAATCGCTAAAAAAGAACTTCGTCATATTGAGTGGCTTGGTTTTTGCTTAGGTGGAGTCATCGGACTGATTCAAGGGATTATTTTAATGTACTTATAAAAAACTGTATCTAAGATACAGTTTTTTTATTAATAATCATGTGAATCCTATCAACTATTCAAACACGTTTAGAAAGTTAAATATTCTCACCTTTTTTCATTCATACTCTTTGATAATCCACTGATCAAAAAAACCAACAATTTCTTTCATTACTGAAAAGTCTAGACGGTAATCTAAATCATATAACACTTCATTATACATTCTTCGGATTTCTTGTGGCATTTCAACTAAAGACGGATAATCCTCTTCAAATTGTTCGCGAACAGTTTTTAGTAACGTTGAATTAATCACAACATCGTGTCCTCGATTTTGATAACTTATAAATTTAAACTGTGTTCTTGATCCAAATAAATCTGCAAACTTAGCAAAGTTTTGGCTATAACTAACCACGTCATCATCTTTACTATGCATGAATAGCACATGAGTCTTCGTTTGATTTAAAGCATCTAATCCATTTAATTTAGCATACTCACCAAATTTCAACCATTCATAGATTTTGATGTACGGTGTTAAAAGATGAGCAGCTGGACCCATCAGTTGCGCTCCAAATGTTTTGATAATATCAGTTGAATCATAAAAACCAGAACGTTCAACAACCGCAGTGATATCTTGATGTTGAGCTAGTACACTAATAGCAGCATAACCACCTGCACTATGACCATATAACATTAATGGTAACCCATCAAACTGTTCGTCATCTTTAATGTAATGAATTGCATAATCTAAATCAATGATCGCCTGTGGTAATCCAACAATACTTTCTCCTTCACTTGCATCCGTCCCTGTTCCATCATAAGCAAAAACAATATAGCCTTCTTTTGCCATATAATCAATTTCAGGTAAATACGTATTATGTCCCGCTCCTAAACCATGAGACATAATAATAACGCCTTTAGGCTGTATTACTTCTGAATTCATATAAATGGATCCTGATAAAATCTGACCATGATTAGATGGAAAAAAAGCTGGTGTTTGCTTTAATTGCTCAAACTCTTCTACTTCATATTTTAAATATTCAGGTGTTTCTTGTCGACTCCCAAACTGTTGCTCATATATGAAAGAACTTATTACCATTGGAAGAACTAAAAAGATAATCATCCCTATTAGCAAACTAATTAAAAGTCGCCTTTTTCGCAACTTCACCGTCGTTCTCCTCCTTATTTTTCAATGATTGCTTGCTTAGAGTATATGTCGCTAGTTTAAAGTTATTCTATTAAAAATACCCAATCGCCTAACAGTTCGATGACTAATCGGTCTACTTGAAGATTTATGGCTTCTGGTTTTGAATTTAACCAGCATTCATACCTTATCGCCTCTTCAATTGGTGAACTTGTCGTTTGATAGCCTGTGAAAACGGGATTTAATTTATTAGCGTCACTAAAACTTAAAGAGAGTAATCGATCCTCTCGCGTTTCTGTTTCAAATTGGACATCCATTGTCAACAAATAGCGACCCGTTTCATTCAAATCAGTTTCCTCTTGCTGATTTATCTCTGTTAACATCAGTGAAAGAATATTGACTTTAAATCCATCAATCATCAATGAGTGACTCTTATCAGTGAGCTCATTTAATGATGGTAAGTCAAGCTGATAAACAGTTGAATCACTATCTGAAAATTTCTTTTCAATGATGATAGCTGGTAGCTTAATTTGATAAGGCTTCATTAACCCCTCTGTTTTAAATTGATACGTATTAAAAGAAGTGACATTATTATTTGAATCTGCAAAAATTTTTTTCCAGTCGCATCTTCTAAATATATCCCTACATGACCCTCTTTAAGCGCTTGTGAATGGGACCCGTATGCATAAACAGACGTTAAGTCCATTGGAGGTGTCACAAATGAAACGATTAACTCATCATCTGTTTCATGACTCACAGCTGTAATACTAATTCCTTTTTGAGTGGACGTCACACCTAAATCTTCATAAGAACGGCCAGTTTCACTATTATGAAGAGTTTCGATCTCATAAAGATACGATTTATCACCTGCGATTTGGACTTCAAGAACGATCTCATCATTTACGTGATAGACTGGAATGTCTTTTCTAAACTCTACTGTCGTACTTAATTTGGTGAGATTTTCATCATCATTAATTTCCTGCTGAAACCAGGTCGTTTTTCCTTCATGAACTACATGGTTTACTGTGAATGACGCAGCAAAATCTTCTAATTCAAGCTGTTTCATACTCATCTTTGAATCAAATACGATTTCGATATGAGCACGTACAATGCTTCCACTTTCATACACTAACCATTTTAAAGTTGAATTTTCATTAACTTGCTCACTTGGAAGAACAAAGACTGGTTTTTTACTTTCTATGACATCTCCTAAATTCGGAATAAAATAATACGTATGATAAACTCCTAAAATACTAATTGGAACTAAAAAGAACAAAAAGATGACCACTAAATCTCTTAATAACCAGCGATGTTTTTGGGATAGCGGCATTTCTTTTAAAGATGGCTGAATCTTCTTTAATGTTCGAGCTTTAATACGCTTCATTTTTTCCTCGTCTAACTGTTCATCTATGAGTGTTAAGTTTAAATCTTGCAAAAAACTCTCATCAAACTCCATGCCTTCAATCCACTCATTTATCTCTTTTTCAGTCATCATCTGTCCTCCTTTTCTTTTAAGCGTAATAATTATTTTCGTATTCGATATAACGAGCTTTCAATCGCTTTAACTGTTGTTCCAAAATGATCAGCAATCACTTTTGTTTCATAATATTGAAAATACTTCAAAATAAAATATGTCCGATCTGGTTCTTTAATTTGATCAATCCATCGCAAAACTTTACTGACTCACCATCTATTCAACTGATATTTGATCTTTAATTTGATGAATATCCATTTCATTCAAATCTTGCCTCTTCTGTTGTTTCTCATATAATCGTTTAAATGTTAAAGCACGATACTTCGCTTTCATATAGATGAACGTTTGTAAACTTCCTCTTTCTTCATTAAATACCCCTATATTAAGCCAAACACCAACAAAAACATCACTTGTCATTTCTTCAAGATCTTCCTCTGTTGCAATGACACCAACGATTCGTTTAATTAGATAATATACAGCTGCACTATATGTCTCCATTAATTTATTAAAAGCTTGTTGATCTTTATTTTTCGCTGTGTTAGACATTCTTGTTGGTAAAGAAACAGTTGATATCACCGACCTTTTAATTTCAACATTTTTGTCTAACAGAGTGTAAAAAGTGACAATGTATATTAAAATTTAAAGTAAAACTTTAGGATGCGGGAGGAAATAATATGAATTTATTAAAAAAGAGCGAATTAAAAAGTCATGATGTTTATGAATTTTGTTATGCTAAAGATTATCCTAATCATTGGAGTGAAGATTCTCTTTTTCTTATAGATGAAGAGTTTGCAGTTTTAGTTCCGTATTTAAGTAAAGTTTTTTCGCAATTTGATTATTACGGACGTGAGAAAGTAACTTTCAGTGAATGGGAAAATGTGAAGCAGTTAGCTTTGGGAGAAAAAGAGCAAAAAGAATGTATTATTAATTTTTTTATTCAAATAGATGATTGGATAAATAATGCTGTTAATAAAAATGATTATTTTTGGATTTTAGGACTTTAATGTAAAAAATATCGAGTTAAATTTTATTTCAATTAAAATATCAACAACATTATCTAACATAGCTCAAAGTTTTAGTTGAGATTATTTCCGAACAATTTTTTAACTTATCTCAATCTGCTATTACATCTAATGGTATCATCGATTCAACCTTAATTATTTACATTTTTTTGTTTTCATGTTAATATTTTCCTGATATTTTTTTGAAGGAGGAAGGTATGTTGAAAAAAACTTTGTGGTTATTATTATGTGGTCTAATGCTATTTGCTTGTGAAGCTCCGAAAGATGAAATTGGAGAGAATAGCAATTTTGACTATCAACCTGAATCGCAAGCAATGGAAGAAGAATATAGCTCATTTAGCATGAAAGCAAGTTATAAAAATGAAGTAATCATTAATAATCAGATAAATATGACAGACTTTTCTATACCATTAGAAATTGAATTCGAAAGTATTGGAAAAGATCGAGAAGTCAATCTGTCGCTCTTTTATGATTTTATGCAAATTCCTTTTAAAATTACTCAGGAAGGTGAATACGCAACTTCTCATAAATTTAATATAAGTAATGGAGAAAGTCAGAAAATCACTGTTTATTTATCAGATGAACTATTAAAGGTCGATGAAGATATACATAAACTCCTAATTTCTTTCGTTGCTGGAAGTGATGTAAATGCTTCATCTATTGAGGGGATTCCATCTAATCATTACGGGATTCATAAGGTTCTCGATATAATTTACGATAATTCATCTACTGATAAAAAAATGTTTAATAATAATCTAAAGTTTGAAAAAGCTTTAAATTATTATCAATTCAATAGCTTAGAAGTAATCTTAAATATGGATTATGAAAATGAATTTCAAAAAGATAATATTATTGCAGCACCGGAAAAAGAATATACTGTGCAATCTGGTGATGAATTTGAGTTAATGTATAATATCAGCAATATAGGTGACTATAACAATGCTTTATTATTAACAACTATTGGATTTGAACAAACAACAATTAATGAAACAAATTTATTTCAATTAATTGAACTTAATGAACATGAAACTGCAAACGGAAAAATATCATTATTAGCTCCAGATAAACCAGGAAAGTATGATATTATAGCTTATGTTGTTTACAATCCTTTAGAAAAATTAACAAAAGACTCTCATGATAATTCAATTGTTTATACAAGCCCAAGATTTACACTAAACGTAATTGAGTAGCCTATATACATTTAAGAGTAAGCTCTATTATATAGGTTATCAATAATAAATAAGCATATAATATTTTTAAACTTAAGCCTTATATTCAGGATAATTTTTATAAAATATAAATTAAATTTCCACACAAAATAATCATTAAGATTACAACAAAAAAATGCAGCTTTAATGAAGGTGCATTTTTTTATTGCTTATTTTTTGAAAGACTAACTTAAATTTTACTTAAATCGCATTTGATAATCAGTGTGTTTTAAATAAATTTTAAATATAAACTGTGTTAGACATTCTTGTTGATAACGAATCGCTTGATATCAACGATGATTAAATGATTCTATCTGTTTCAAGTAGATAAATAACCAATAACAACAAATTCGTCTAACAGAGCCTTATTTTTTAATCGTTTAACTAATAACTCTATCATCTCCCACTCCCTTCTCATCTATTACTACGTTCAAGCTTCCATTCATCCCTCAAATAAAAAAAGTCACTTAAGCGACTTTTAAAAGATTGAAAAATCTGATTTTTTTATTAAATGTGTAACTAGACTGATACAGGTACGGATGATGTACCCTAAAATGAGCAAAATGAGCACTCCAAAGACACAAACTAAAAACGCAAAAGCAATCTTCGTTACTGCAAAAGCTTTAATAAAAAACTGTGTTATACTGAGCAAACAGATACAACTAACAACTGAAAAGATTACAATCATAATAAGAAAAGATAAAAGTACTAGTTCAATCATTAGATCCCTCCGTGATTCATCGCTAACAACCTATAAAGTTATTTTACCATCATTTTACATGAATTTCCTTATACTTTTTTGTCAATACCTGTTATTTTTAAAAGAATCAAACAAATCAGTATCAACGTTTCATTATATAAAAATAAAAAAAAACATCAGAATCTAAATTTTTAATGGTTTTTATGAATTGAAATCTGTTGCATTGTCTGGTAAAGAATTGATTCGATGCAAAAATTGCGTAATCTTCTCCCCTTGAGATTTATCAAAAGTAAATCCTAAACTCGATGCGATTTCACTACCTATTTTTTGCACAAATGGCCCAATAAAAAATAAGTGGTCCCAAATGGAATTATAACTAACAGTTGGATAAAGAGCGATATAGTCTGTGTATATATTTTCTGGTAAATATCGTTTTAACCAACGTTTCTTATGTCCTAAATCTACTTTCCATTCATATTTTATTCCAACCTTCCAACTTAATAATGTGGTGATATCTTCTAACAATCCCCCTTCATACATCGCTACTACTAAGGGGGCTTCATCTTGATAAAGTGCTTTTGCCACTTCAATTTGATGCCACCAGATATTATTTAATAAACTATTAAACTCATCTCCAGTTGGCCGTTGGATATAATAGGCACTATCATTCGGTTCATCAAGAGAATGAAGTAATCCATCTTTATCTAAAATGACTCGTGATAACGTTTCCTCATAAATAGCTGCCCATAAATGGTTAATTGAAATAAACTCTAAATCTAGTCTCACTCCATCCTTAAATTGAATTTGAATTAAATAGGATTGATCGGATAAAATTGTTTTTTTGCTAATCACTATTTCACCAAAGGTAGTGATCCAATCGGGATCGTTTAAGTATTTATTAAAAAATTCGTCTTTAACAAACAATCGATAATGATAATCTCTAAGTAAATCAATAGGAGCATTTCGATTTAATCGGTGCCCGGTCTGAATGATAAGACGAATTGCCTCTTCTTGTTTTACAAACTGTAATATTTGACTTTGTACTAAAGATGAAGATCTCATTTTCATCATTGAAATCTGTTGCTGATTACTAATACTATAAATAGCAAAGGCCGTATTGTTCATCATTAGTTTTTCTTCAAGTGTCATCCCTAAACGATGAACTAAACGAATCATATCAAAATCGATGACACGCACACGGATGACTAATTTTTGTATTTTTAGCGTACCAAACGCATAGTCAATGACTAACTTTAATAACTCTAAAACAAAATCTAAACTTGAACTTTCTATATCAAAGTGATAAATGATTTCAAACGTCATAATATCCTTTAGTTGTTTTAATGCGATCGTCCCCACTTGTAGCTTCGTTTCATCAAGAATGATATCCCACTCTAAATATAATAGATGCCTTTTAGGTTGGATAAGTGGATAAGGAGCTTCTTCCCAATCCTGATCAGGTATATTAGTATTTTTATTTTTTACGAGATGATAGTGGCTTGTTTGTAAATACATTTCTAACTCTCCCATTTTTATCTTATCTATTCCTGTAGACTCTATCTTAAGCTTATGCGTTTCTGATTGATTTATGTGTACTGACGTTTAATATGAAATCTTCATTTTATCTAAATCGCCCTTTTTATCATTTTATGTTTATCTTTAAAAAAGTATACTCTATCATTTTTCTTGTTTCATCAATTTCTTTCAGATTGTTTTAAGACAATTATGCTAAAATACTAATACGAGGTGAAAGATATGAGAATTTTATTAGTCGAAGATGAGGTTCGATTAGCCGATGCAATTGGACAAATCATGAAAAGTCAAAAATATACGATTGATATCTTTAATGATGGTAAGACGGGTTTAGATTATGGACTTAGTGGTATTTATGATCTTATTATTTTAGATGTTATGTTACCTAAACAAAATGGATTCGAAATTCTTAAAGAATTACGTCATCATAAAATTACAACACCTGTTTTATTTTTAACAGCAAAAGATGAAATTGCAGATAAAGTGCACGGTCTTGATTTAGGTGCAGATGACTATCTAACGAAACCCTTTGCGACTGAAGAACTGCTTGCACGTGTCCGTGCTCTACTCCGCCGACAAGGTGATGTCATAACGGATGATTGTCTTCACTTTGAAGAGACTGAACTTAATCTATCTACTCATGAACTGTGGTGTCAAGATAAAAAAGTTCAACTCGGATTAAAAGAATTTAATATTTTATCTTGTTTAATGCATCATGGTAATCAAATTGTGACAAAAGAATTGCTCATTGAAAAAGTTTGGGGTTATGATGCTGATGTTGATTATAACAATGTTGAAGTTTATATTTCATTTCTTCGTAAAAAACTTCAATTTGTAAAATCTTCAGTTAAGATTAAAACGGTTCGTGGTATCGGCTACTGTCTTGGAGTGACCCAAGATGATTAAAAAATTAAAACGTCGCTTTATTTGGATTAACCTATCAATTTTACTAACTATTTTCTTTGCTTTATTTGCTGGTACTTATTACCTCATGTATGAAAGTGGAAAAGCACAATCGATTAAAGCAATGGAACAAATCGCTCAAAATGGAGGGAAAATTTCTAATCTTCCTCATCGTGATTTGATGATTCCACAATCTAAGCGTGACCCTTTCCCTATTAATAAAAATTTATTACGTGATAGTTTCACCATCATTCTTGATTACTCTAATAACATTATTCAAATGATTACAAATGTCGATGAGAATACGGATTTATCGAACCCGGAACAATTAGTAGCTGATGTTCTTTCTTCAAATGAGGATACTGGAATTATTTCATTTAATGATTTAAATTTACGCTATCTTTTGCAAACTAGGCCTAACGGTACACAAGTTCTTGTCTTTCTTGATCGATCAACTGAGATTGCTACACTTTCACAACTCATTTTTGTTCTAATCGCGATTGGAATAATTTCAATCATTGTTTTATCAATTATTAGTTATTATTTAGCGACATGGGCGATTCGACCGATCTCTTTAGCTTGGGAAAAACAACAACAATTTGTTGCTGATGCCTCACATGAACTAAAAACGCCTCTTACCGTGATACAAACAACAACCGATGTCATCTTAGCTAATAAAGATCAGACGATTAGAAGTGAACAAAAATGGATTGACTACATTAAATCTGAAACTGAACGAATGTCTAAATTAGTGAGTGATTTGCTCTACTTAGCGAAAATCGATCGTAATGAATCCTTAGTCAGTTCATCATTTAATTTAAGTGAAGCCATTATAAACGTAACGCTTCCCTTTGAGTCAATCGTGTTTGAATCTGGGAAAGAGTTACAAATAGATGTTGAACCAGATTTAATGTACGTTGGAGAAGAAGCTCGAATTCAACAAGTTGCTGTAATTTTACTCGATAACGCTCTAAAACATTCCCCTGTCAATACATCTATACAACTTAAACTAAGACGTCATCATTTAGGTTATCAGCTTCAAGTCAGTAATGAAGGAGAAGGCATTCCACAAAAACATCTTGATAAGATTTTCGAACGATTTTATCGTGTCGATGTTTCGCGAGCACGTGAGACAGGGGGTTATGGCCTTGGCCTTTCAATCGCTAAGTCTATTGTCGATCAACACCACGGAACCATTTCCGTTACTAGTGTACTTAATGGACTAACAACATTTACAGTCACCCTTCCACTTAAATCAAATCACCCTTCGTTCAAATTGCCATTTTCAAAAAGCTCAATTCATTGATTGAGCTTTTTTAATCATCTAATTGGACTTTTATCTTCGTTTAAGGTAAACTAATCGAAAAAGGAGGAAGAACTGTGTTGAAATTTATCTCTTGGAACGTCAATGGATTACGCGCATGTGTCAAAAAAGGATTTTTAGATTTTTTCAATGAAGTTGATGCAGATTTTTTCTGTGTTCAAGAAACAAAATTACAAGAAGGACAAATTGATTTAAATCTAGAAGGTTATTATCAATATTGGAATTATGCAGTTAAAAAAGGATATTCAGGAACAGCCATCTTCACTAAGCATGAACCACTAGCGGTCACTTATGGAATCGGTATTCATGAACACGATCAAGAAGGACGTGTCATTACACTCGAGTATCCTAACTTTTATTTAGTAACTGTCTATACTCCAAATTCACAAAGTGAGTTAGCTCGCTTAGATTATCGAATGAAATGGGAAGAAGATTTCCGTTCTTATTTAACTGAACTTGAAAGTAAAAAGCCTGTCATTATTTGTGGCGATTTAAACGTTGCTCATCAACAAATTGATTTAAAAAATCCAAAAACTAATACAAAAAATCCTGGGTTCACGCCAGATGAACGTAATCAAATGACTCATCTTTTAAATGCTGGATTTATTGATACATTCCGTCATTTTTATCCGACAAAAGAAGAGTGCTATTCTTGGTGGTCATATCGTGCGAATGCCCGTGTAAAAAATGTCGGTTGGCGTATTGACTATTTTATCGCATCAGCTAAGTTAAAAGATCACTTCGAAGATGCACAAATTTATGCTGATATTTTAGGCTCTGATCATTGTCCAGTTGGCTTAACTATCAATTTGTAAAAAAGATAGATGTTATCTATCTTTTTTTATTTTCTTGATAACCCTATTTCTTACTAATCCGTTATATTTGCTTGAAACACGTCATTTTTTCCTTTTGGTAGCTTTTGTGTACTGATGACATCATAAATACCTGAGATAAGATACGTAATCGTCATAACGACAATAATCGGTAAGACTTCATTTGCACCAAAATATTCTACTGCCATGACAATTCCTGTTAATGGTAGGCTTGCCGCCCCACAAAAAACACCAATCATTCCTAACGCTGCAACTGATGACACACCTAGATTAAAAAATGGAGCAATCGCACTACCAAATGTCGCACCTACAAAAAAGGTTGGATTTCCACGTCCACCTTGAAACACCGATCCAAGTGCGACAGCAGTAAAGATAATCTTCCATACAAATTCAACGATACTAACTGATTTTTCAAAAGACGTTGCAATAAAAGATTGTCCTAATCCATTGTAATTATCACCTGCAATCCAAAATAAAACAATGGTTAAGCACCCGCCAACAACACCTTTGATAATAGGACTTTTAATAAAATAGCTATAAATCTTAGGCGCACTAGTTAAACAGACGTTAAATAAAATCGAAACCAGTCCAAATAACACACCTAATCCAATTAATTTTACAATGAGTGACATCGAAAATACGCCTAAATCTAATATTGGATACTCAATTGGATGATCTCCCATTAAATAAGCAACTTTATTGGCTACGACACTACTAACAAAAGCAGGGATTAACGCTTCATAATGAAATTTACCTTTCATTACTAATTCCATTCCTAAAATAGCTCCTGCCAGAGGAACATCATAAAGAACACCAAATCCACTTCCGACGCCACTCACCACTAGTGTTCGTTGTTTTTCTTCACTCAGCTTAAAGTGTCGTGCAATTAAGTCCGCTAATGTCCCTCCCATAGCAATACCCGCTGCTTCTTTTCCAGCTGATCCACCAAAAAATGTCGTCAACAATGATCCTAAAAAAACAACTAAAACCATATAAACTGGGATATCTTTTGATGCTTGTAAGACATCTGACTTTAATAAATTCTCTCCGCTATAAGCATTGCGTCCCGCTTTAACATACAAATAACTGATCAGAACCCCGGCGACTGGCAATCCATAAACTAAATACTCATGATTACTGCGAAACTGATTCACAAGACTTAATATTCTCTTGAAGAGACTAATAACAATACCAATAGGAATTCCTAGTAATAAACTAAAAAAAATAGCACTTAATAGTGGCATAATGAGATGTTTAACCAATTCGTTCACTGATTGCTCTTGATTCATTAGAGTCACCCTTTTTACTTTGTTTTTCCTATTGTCCCCAACAAAAAACGTCTCTATTCGAGACGTCGTAATTTTAATCGTTTTAATGTGAAATATAATAATAAACTTCCTACTCCTAATAAAATAAGCCCTTCTTGAAGCTGATGACTAATATAGGCTTTATTTAACGTTTCTAATGGTGGGTGAACGTCTTGACCTAAAACAAAAGATAAGCAACAGAGCGTGTTATTCAAGCTATGAACTAAGATAGGTGCCCAAATATTTTTGAATTTCAAATATAAAAGACCACTTAAAAATCCAAAGGTCGTTGCACCTATAAAGTCAATCCCGTGAAGGATACCAAAGAAAAGTGACATTAACATGAGTGACCAAAAAATAGAAAATCGTTGAGATAAACGTGTTAAAATTACACCTCTAAATAACAATTCCTCAAACATAGGGATAATAAAAGAAAGAGTTAGACTGGCAATCCATAAATCTTTTTCATTTGTAAAGTTCACTAATGGTTCCTCATACAGCTCGACTGCTAATGTGTGATCATAATAAAAAAGACCACTTAAAATAATTTGATAACCGCCTAAAGAAATAAAATATTGTGTCATGAAGACAAGTAAAACACACCAAATTAACTCCTTATCTTTTAACCTTTCTAAATCATGATTAAATGCTTTAAATCGATAACTTGAACAGCAAATGATATATATAATCATCATTAAATAACTACAAAGCATAACTAACCAAGGCAACTGGACGAATAAACTAACATCCGTTGTTGAATCTATAATAGCAATGCCGATTTGAATGATACTCCAAATAATAATGGATCGCCAAGCTAACGTTTGAGAAAACTCTGTGTTCATCTCCCTTCCCCCCTTCATCAAAAAAATAAGATCTACTCTAATCTATTCTAAAATGAACGTAGTGATTCTAATCCCTATGCGATATTTCTAATTAATTGCTCTTAATCACCTTTTTGTATAATATTAAAAAAACCACCCTATAAAAGGATAGTTAACTAGCTTTGTTTTTGTCGAAATTCTGTTCGACTAAATTGATGAAGTTCTAATAGATGTGAAATTTGACATTGTAAATAATGACAGTTCTGACTCACTTCAAAAATCATTTTTATTGCATTGATGATAAATACTACACTCCAGATACTACTGAAAATGAGGATTTTCGAAGCGATTCGATAACTATAAATAGTCGGCAATAACAACGTTAAAACTAGTAACAGCATTAATAACCCACTTAAATACATGTTAATTTTTAACCTTGCACTAATTCCTACTAATAAGTTTAAGGCATCTGTCAATTTATGATTTCTCATTTCTAATAATCGAGAGGGAATCCGATTTCCCGAATTCATAAATGCATGTTTCATATTTTTCGTTAAGGTTAACTGAATTAATAAGTATTGTCGGACAATACCAACTACTATCCCTGTTATGACGATTAAACTCATGATAAACATATATTCCTGAATTGTCGGACTTTGCATTAATAAAGTAACTAATGAAAGAAGCGACAAAAAGGTTCCTAGATTAAAGCCATCTAAAAAAGTCGAAAATGATTTAGGATTTTTCATACTACTTCCCCTTCCCTTTCACATTTTTTATTTTATCATGCTAAAAACAAGGAACTTGTCTATCTCTGTCATTAATAAAAAAAACATATCCTAAAAAGATATGTTTTGATTAATTATTTTCTTTTGTAATAGCATAAGCTGATAATAAAATAAGCACACATCCAATTAATTTTAGTACAGATAGCTTCTCATTCAACAAAAACAACCCTAAAACGACACTTGTGATCGGTTCAAATAAACATAAAATCGATGCTCTTGTACTTCCAATTAATTTAATTCCCATTTGAAGTAAAGCAACAGCACCTACGGTTACTAAAATAGAAATGGTTATGGTTAAAAGCCACGCATCAAAACTTAAATGAATCGTCAAATCTTGCATGATGATTCCATAAATAAAAACACAACTTGAAACCACAATACTTAAATAAAAAGTTAATTTAAAGGGATTCATTTGCTTTAAACCACTTTTATCGATATATAAGATATAAAACGCATAAGTGATTCCTGATAAAATAGCTAAAAATATCCCTAAAATACTGATGGTTCCACTTATATCAATAAAAGTCAGTATTCCAAGGACTGCAAATAAAATTGAAATCACTTTTGCTCGTGACCATGATTCATGATAATAAATTATGCCAACTAAAACAACAAAAACAGGATAAATAAAATGAATGGTTGTCGCCATCCCAACCGAAAGATAATCATACGTTGCATATAATGTCAGTGTGGTTAATGCTTGTCCTAGTCCACCAACAATTAATAAATGTATCACTTCTTTTTTTGTAATTTTAAGCGAGATCCCTCTTATCTTTAAAATCATATATAAGATAGGAATGGCTATAAAAGAGCGATAAAACGTCAGACTTATCGCATTACTTCCACCTTCATAGGTCCATTTAGCTAAAATAGGTGTAAACCCAAAGATAAAAGCAGATAATATCGTAACAAAAACCCCTTGATTTTCACGCATAATTTGATTTCCTTTCCATGTCAGATATCAAACAGAAGAATATCAAATTTATAAGTAAGATTCAAGGGATTTCACCATCATTCAAAAAGATGGATACGTTTTATTATAATGAAGCAAGAATTTTTGCGCGATGTGCCGCATAACTTTTCTTTAGAGTACTTTTTGGAAAGAAAATTTCTTGATCGACAACTGTAACTTGTGGCATCCAAAGTAAATATTTCGTAATATAGATTGGGCCACTTTGCTCATCAATCGTTAAGTTATAGGCAGAATGCATAGAATTTGGAATCCCTTCAATCAATTCACACATCAATTCGTGATGAGGGGTACATCCCATTAATTCATTAGAAAAATAAAAATCATCTTCCGTTCCAACAAAAAATTCAACTTCATCTAATAACGGCTCGATATTTTTAAAACATTCCATATCAATGTCGACATAAACACCTCCAAATTGATAGAGTAGTTCATATCGAGCAATATCTGCTTTTTGACGAACACTAGTTGTTGAATCATAAAGCTCTTGATTTTGGAGTTTAATCATATTGTCATCAGTCCATAATCGATACTCCCAATCTGGATGATGTGTTTTCCATGAATCGATATATTGCTGACAACTGCTAGGAATATCTGAATTACCAATCCAAATTTGATGAATAATTTTAGGAATCAATTGACTCATGTTGATCTCCTCCTTTCTTTTTAATATTAGTTTATGCATAAACGACATAAAATGTTCGACTTTTTTTATTTATCTAAGCATAATGCAATGAACTAGTTTATAGAAGAAAACTATGTAATATTTTACATCTTGATTAATCGTACGTTTCAAGCTATTATTGAATCTAGACTCTACTTTTTATCGACAAAACATAAGAGTAAGAGATATTTTTTTTATAAAAAAGGGGAAATCAGACGTATGAATGTCATCACTAATTTTCATGTTTACGATTTAGAAGAAACCATCATTTCAAGTGGTTATGCAATGATTGAAGAGTATAATGAGCAACTTTGTATCGAACAAGCAATTGCTTTAAAAGAAGCATTATCTTGTGATAATCGTCATTACACTCGCGTGTTAAAGTTGTTAAAAGCACCACTAAATAGCGGCCATTGCTCATTTGCTAAAGGGATTGTTGTAAATATGGACATTACATTTACAAACAAAGCATGGATTGAATTTCAACGCTATCACTTTGCTGATATTATTACTGGTATGAGTACAATGCATCGTATTAGTAAATTTGATTTAGAAGAAGCGTTCAATGAATATACAGACCCAATTATTATTCAACGCTTAAAAGAACTACAACAAACCTATAATGAAACAAAATCTAAAGATGATTATTTAAAATTACTTTACTCAACACCAGCAGGACTAAAAATGACAGGACGTGTGACAACAAACTATCTTCAATTAATGAATATTTGGTCACAACGTCATACTCATCGATTACCTGAATGGCGCCAATTTTGTGATGAATTAATCGAAAAACTTCCATTATTTAAAGAGTTTTTAATTGCTAATGGTCAATTAAAAGAATTATAGAACCAATAAAAAAGCTATGTAAAACATAGCTTTTTTACTTTTGATAAAACTGATATGAAACAAATCAATAGTCGAATGAAAGTCATACGGATTTTATTAATGAGCATTTTATTTCTTCATCTTTTTTACCAACTATCCTAATTTGATTCGTCTCCTATGACCCTACCTAATTAAATGAGGTAGTATTGTTTTAGCATCTATTGTTTAATTAAATAAAAAAGCTTGAAGTTAATACTTCAAGCTTTTTTATATCTTATGATTACATTAAGCTTCATTTCTTGGACGTTTTAAGAATCCTAAAATAACAGCCCCAACAACTGAACCAACTAAGATAGCTACTAAGTACATTGGCCAATTTCCTACAACAGGGAACACGAAGATTCCACCATGTGGAGCTGGTAATGTACAACCAAAGACCATCGTTAAAGCTCCTGCAACTGCTGCACCAATGGCACATGAAGGAATGACTTTTAATGGATCTGCTGCTGCAAATGGAATCGCACCTTCAGTGATAAATGATGCACCCATAATGTAGTTAACTTTTCCTGAATCGCGCTCTTGTGGTGTAAAACGGTTTTTATAGAAAGTTGTTGCTAAGGCAATTGCAAGTGGTGGCACCATCCCACCAGCCATA
This sequence comes from Turicibacter sp., assembly GCA_030531025.1. Next base: position 14,001 of record JAUMTV010000023.1, on the reverse strand, counting down.
ACTGCTGCCATAACTGCTTCGTTACCTGATTGTAATGATGCAATACCAAAGACATAAGCCGCTTTATTGAATGGTCCACCCATATCAATTGACATCATAGCTGCGACAACAATTCCTAAAATCACGGCTGAACTTGTTCCTAAGCTATTTAAGAAGTTTGTTAATCCATTATTTAAGAAAGCAACTGGTGGATTTACAATAAATGTCATGATGACACCAATTAATAGTGTTCCAAATAACGGATATAGTAATACTGGTTTAATTCCTTCTAGTGATTGTGGTAAGAAGCCAAACACTTTACGTAATCCTAGAACTAAATATCCAGCAATAAATCCGGCTAATAAGGCACCTAAGAATCCTGCTCCACCTGTGTTTGCTAATAATCCCCCAACAAATCCGACAACCATTGCTGGACGGTCACCAATGCTGACGGCAATAAATCCGGCTAAAACAGGTAATAAGAATCCAAAGGCTGCATCTCCGACTGATTTAAAGAATGCTGCAAATGGTGTATTTGATCCAAAGTTTGCAGGATCAATGGCACGATCATCAAATAAAAAGGCTAAGGCAATTAAAATCCCACCTGCGACAACGAATGGTAACATATTAGAAACACCATTCATTAAATGTTTATATAATTGACGTCCAAAACTTTCATTTGTTTCTTCTTCAACGTTAGCTGATCCTTCTGCACTATGATAAATAGGTGCATCTCCATTAATCGCACGTGTAATTAATTCCTCAGACTTATGAATTCCATCAGCCACTTTTGTTTGAATAACCTTTTTACCATTAAAACGAGCCATTTCTACTTTTTTATCTGCCGCAACGATAATTGCATCACAGTTTTCAATTTCTTCTTTTGTTAAAACATTTTTTGCACCTGCTGAACCATTTGTTTCAACCTTAATAGAAATCCCCATTTCGGCTCCTTTTTTGTTTAGTGCTTCAGCCGCCATAAATGTATGTGCAATTCCTGTTGGACATGCTGTTACGGCTAATACACGCGGATACTTAGCATCTCCTCGTTTTGGGGTTTCATAAAAATCATCTTTTTGTTCTTCTGTTTCCTCTGGAAATGCTTCTGTTTCTTTCGCATCAATTAATGATAAAAATTCATCGACCGATTTCGCATTCATTAAGTTTTTACGGAAATCTTCATCCATTAAAATAGTTGATAAGCGTGATAATACTTCTAAGTGAGTATTATTTGCTCCATCTGGTGCGGCAATCATAAAGAATAAGTGTGCTAAGCTACCATCAAATGATTCATAATCAACACCTGCTTTACTAACAGCTGCTCCTAAACATGCTTTTTTAACCGCTTTCGTTTTAGCATGTGGAATAGCGATTCCTTCGCCAATTCCTGTTGTACTTTGCTCTTCACGAGCTATAATTCCTTTTTTATATTCTTCTTTATCACTTAAGTTTCCACTTGCATTGACTAAATCGACTAATTCATCAATGGCAGCCATTTTGTTTTCTGCTTTTAAGTCTAAGCTTATTGACTGTTTACTTAATAAGTCTGTAATTCTCATATTTAGACCTCCATTTATAATTGATTAACATTGATTTCTGATACTAACTGGTCAATATACTCACGTGTTGCAACATCACTTGAAAACGCAGTTGCACTTCCACTTGCTGCTCCTAAACGTAACGCTTCATCGTAACGATTAGTTTTTTGATAACCAGCGATAAATCCAGCCACCATAGAATCACCAGCACCGACTGAGTTTTTAACAATTCCTTTCGGTACATTACTACGGTAGACCTCACCATTTTCAGTTATTAAAACTGCCCCTTCTCCACCCATTGAGATTAAGACATTTTGTGCCCCCCTCTCTTTTAATCGCTCACCATACTGTAATAACTCGTCAAGACTTGAAATCGTAACATTAAACATTTCAGCAATTTCATGATGATTTGGCTTGATTAAGAACGGACGATATTTTAATACATTTAATAATAAATTTTTAGTTGCATCTACAATCACTTTTACTTGTTTTTTCTCAATGTATTTCATAATCTGCTCATAAAAATCATCCGGTAATGATGCTGGAATGCTTCCTGCTAATACAAGCGTATCTTCTGACGTCAACTGATCGAGTTGTTTATATAATGAATCAATCGCTTCCTTTGGGATTTGTGGGCCTGCCCCATTAATTTCTGTTTCTTCAGTTAAAGTTTTCACTTTCATGTTAATACGTGAATATCCTGCTGGTAACGAAATAAAATTCGTATGAATCCCTTTTTCTTGTAAGCTTTGTTTAATAAACTCACCAGTAAAACCACTAACAAATCCTAAGGCCACATTCTCAACGTCATGTTGATTTAAAATTTGCGAAACATTGATTCCTTTTCCACCTGCATAAAAATGCTCTGTTGATACACGATTAACTGTTCCTTCAAGCAACTGATCCATGCTTACCACATAATCAATTGAAGGATTAAGCGTTACTGTATAAATCATTTTCTCACTACCTTCACTAATGTTTTATCCTGATATTGACTTAAGTCTTCATTACTAGTTGTAATAATGGTTGCTTCACTGATTTCTGCAAATCTAGTGAAACTCACCTCTCCAAATTTCGTTTCATCTACTAAGACAAAGACATCATTTGAAGCCTTAATAGCATTTTCTTTGATCATTGCTTCTTCTGGATCAGGCGTTGTAAATCCGTGTAAAGAATGAACACCGTTACTTCCCATAAAACATTTATCAAATCGATAACGTCCTAATGCTGAGATCGCTTCATAACCTACAACAGCTTTAGTTTTTTGTTTAACTTTACCACCTAATACAAAGCAAGAAATATTATTTTCAATTAATGATTCAACATGAGACAACCCATTTGTAACAACAACAATCTCTTTATCTTTTAAATATTTAATCATCTCATATGTTGTTGTTCCTGAGTCAAGATATATACTATCACCTTCTTGAACTAACGAAGCAGCATACTGTGCAATTAAATCTTTTTCAGTTACAAACTGATTTGATTTATCATTATAACTTTTTTCTACGAATTTGTTTTGGACTAATACAGCGCCTCCGTGTACACGTTTTAGATAATTTAATGCTTCTAGTTGAACTAAATCGCGTCGAATGGTTGATTCTGAGATATTAAACTTCTCAACTAAATCGGCTACTCTCACTGCTCCTTTTTGCTTTAATTCAGCAACAATTAGTTGATGTCTTTCTTCTGTAATCAAATTTTCACCTCATATCATACTTTGCCCAAATATTACTGTTTCTATAATTCAAACTCACTATTTATCAACCTTTAAGTCGTTTACAAATCCATTATAGATTAAGCGGTTACAAAAGTCAATCATTTTCATTCAAAAACATTCAAAATCATTCATTTTTATTCATTAAAATTACATACCCCATCATTTTGAAACGTTTTTATTCATTCAAACATTCAAAATCATTCATTTTCAACAAACAATACTCTTATTACAAACTAATACTGCTCATTAAAGATAAATACACTATCGTTTTAAAATAAAAAAGACACCTCTACATGTGTCTTAACCTAATAACATAGCAATAAACCTAATACCACAAGAAAATTACGCTTTTCATTCTTTATTCAAAGAATTAACTTAATCTTATCCTAAAAAAAGACTTTGTTGTAAAAGTGTATGAAGTCTCCCTAACTAAAACACACTACAACAAAGTCTAAATCTATCTATTATTTAATTTTTCTATCCTTATTATATATAGATTAAATTTCACGAGCAAAATAATATAAACATCCATTCACGCCACAAAGACGCCAACCTTCTTTTCCAAGTTCGTTTAACTTCTCTTCTAATTGTTGATGAAGATCTTTAAGCTCTGGATTTAATGCTGATTTGATATCAATATTTAACTCTTCTAATTTGTATTCGAATTTTTTCATGATTATTAGCTCCTTTAATGGTTTGATATCACATTATAAGAGCTAACTTTGAAAAATATTCCTAAAATTTTATTCTATTATATTTTTCCCACTTATATTTTCTTATCGCTTCTCACATTTTTTAAATTGAAGTTAGAATAACTTTATGATCAACCTATCAAGTCATTAATAAGCTTTCGCCCAATAAACCATAGTTTTTGCTTTTTTCGCACAGCAGACACAAGTTTCAGAAATGTCTTCTTGTACAAATGGCATACAACGTGAAGTGAATCCAACTTCTTCTTTAATTTTCTCTTCACAAGCTTGGTCCATACACCACATCGCCTTCGTGAACCCAGGACGATTTGTTGCGTTTTCCTTTAACTCATCCATATTTGTTGCTACATAGGTCATTTGTTCACGTTTAGCTAATGCCTTTTTATATAAATTAGATTGAATCTCTTCTAATAATTCAGCTACTTTTATCTCAATCTCATTTAATGAAACAATGATTTTCTCATGCGTATCACGACGAACTAAAACGGCTTGATTATTTTCAATATCTTTTGGACCGATCTCAACACGTAGCGGGATTCCTTTCATTTCATATTCACTAAACTTCCATCCTGGTGTTTTATCTGTCAGATCACATTTGACACGTGCTACTGTTGCTAACTTTTCTTGTAATTCTTGTGCTTTTTCGACTACTCCTTCTTTATGTGCTGCAATTGGAATAACCACAACTTGTGTTGGAGCAACTTTTGGTGGTAAAACAAGACCAGAGTTATCACCATGAACCATAATAATAGCTCCAATTAAACGTGTCGTTACTCCCCATGACGTTTGATGAGCATATTTTAACTCTGAATCTTTGTCTGCAAATTTAATATCAAATGCTTCTGCAAATCCTGTCCCAAAATTATGAGATGTTCCACTTTGTAAAGCTTTTCCATCATGCATCAAACTTTCAATTGTATAAGTTGCTTTTGCTCCAGAGAACTTTTCTTTCTCTGTTTTTTGACCTTTAATAACAGGAATAGCTAAAAATTCTTCACACATTTTAGCATATGTATCCAACATTAATAATGTTTCTTCTTGCGCTTCTTCAGCTGTGGCATGAACTGTGTGTCCCTCTTGCCATAAGAATTCTGTTGTACGTAAAAATGGACGCGTCGTCTTTTCCCAACGAACGACAGAGCACCACTGATTATATTTTTTTGGTAAGTCATTATAACTTTGAACAATTTTAGAATAATGATCACAAAATAAAGTTTCCGATGTCGGACGAACAACTAAACGCTCTGCTAATGGTTCATTACCACCTTGTGTCACCCATGCTACTTCTGGCGCAAATCCTTCAACATGGTCTTTTTCACGCTGAAGTAATGATTCTGGAATTAATAACGGCATATAAACATTTTCATGTTTTGTTTCTTTAAATTTTTTATCTAAATAACTTTGAATATTTTCCCAAATAGCATATCCATATGGTCGAATAATCATGCATCCTTTTACACTTGAATAATCAACTAATTCGGCTTTTTTTACTACATCTGTATACCATTGTGCGAAATCCTCATCAATTGATGTTATTGCTTGTACAAATTTTTTATTCATATCTGTCACTCCCTACAATCTATTCATAGTTGATGATCATTTACGATGATCAATGTCTAAGTTGAGGAGCAAATCGACATTTTCTGTATACAAAAAAACGCCGTTTTGCTCCCCTATGTAAGGGGCCAAAAACGGCGGTACCACCCTAATTATGACAATAGTCCATGGCTCTATTATCACATCTTTCTTATCGATAACGAGATAAACCGCTGTAGCCTACTAATCGGTTCGGTACAGTGCTCCAAGGCTGGTTCATGATGCCTTTTTAAGAATTTTCACCTACCATTCTCTCTCTACAAAAAAGGTTAATCACTACTATTCCTCTTCAACGCAAATATTTGTCTAAATCTTAGCGAATAATTTTAAATTTGTAAAGTGTTTTTTTCATCTTTTTTAATTTTTTTAACCTGAATAATCGTTTTCACTGAATCATTTATTGTTTTTTCACTTAAATTTCGAACAAAATGAGAGAAAAAAATAGAGCTGAAATTCAGCTCTATTTTTCATTAAAACCTCATCTATATAGAAACAGATAAGTACTCTACAATCCAGATAATAAATGGAAATGATTAATGTTATTGACTGATTAAGGAATTCTATAGTCCAGTTAGAAAAATTCTTTGAAGAAAATTTATCTGGACTTATATATTTATGCTTGAAATACTAAATCGAAACTAGATGCTTTTTTATTTGTAGCTGCTTCAGCTAACGCTGTTAATCCTTCATTTGTAATTGTGTCTAAACGTCCTTTAGATAAAATTTCCGCATGCGATAAAGAGCACACAAAGCGTGTATAAATCTGATCAACTACTGGAAATTTCACTTCTGTATCTTCACAAGATAAGATAATATTTTGACGGTTCCCTCTAATTTTAACCGTTGTTGGACACTCATTAATATAGTTGATAAATTCTTTCTCTGTTCTCATGCTAGAAAACCCCTCTCATTTTTTTATTTTTGCTTTCCTTGATGAGTTTATTATAGCACGTTGTGAATTTTTTAACAATAACTTTGTGAAAAAAACTTCAATGAAACTATGTGAAAACGTACACAAATTTAAAATTTCACCTTTAATCACATAAAAATGTAGGAAATAAGGTTCATTTTTTGTCTTAAAGTCATATTTTAAAGCGATCTTTTTCGTTTCCATTGTAAATTTTTTCTTTACTTTTACGGCTCATAAATAAAAAAACTCGTAGTTACTAACTCACATATTACATGTAGTTTCTACGAATTTTGATGATATCTATCGATCAGAGTATTAAAAACTAATCGATTACTATTTCATTTCCTTTGTCACAATGTAATGAAGTTCCTCTTCACCCGCATCGTTTTTAATCACTTCGGTCTTAATAAGCCCACAGCTTAAAAGCTCTTGAAGACCAACTTCTAAGTCTTTTTTAGCTTCATCAATGTGATTTAAAGCACCTAAAATATCTTCTACCTGTTCTGTGATGAGATAAATAAAGTAAATATAAATATTTTTTGCTGCATCTGATAGGTCCTGACTTTCTAAAATGTGCTGTGGAATATCCATCGTATTTTCATCGTAATAAAATTCAAAGTTTGTGTAGTAACGTGTCTTCATATTTAACCCTCACTTATTTTTTATAACTAGCTTTAATTATACAAGATTTCATAAATGCCATCAAAATAATTTATTTCATCTTCGACATATTCCGATAAAAAACAGAAATTTACTAAGGTTTGCTTATGATTACGTATTTTAGTGTCAATACTATAATTAAGTGAATTTTTCACGAACTATCGTTTCAATCATTCAATTAGCATTATTCATCTTGACACTTTCTTAAATCATTTCAAATTCTTTCTATTACAAAGCAACTAAGACACATTTTTTGCATATGATTAAGCATCACTACGCTTAGAGGGAGGAGTTAGAATGCTGCATATCATAAAACAAACGTTGGATTACTTAAAATGGGATTGGCCAACTCTCCTTTTATTCGAACTCATTCATAAACTCTTTGCACTTATTGTGATCATTCCGATGTTTTTTTCAATTCTAACTTCGATGATGCAAAAAGCAGATTTAACTTATTTGAGCCCCTCTATCATTTATCATTTTATTTTCTCCCCTTCTACATTAACATTAGGATTGAGTATGATTTTAATACTAGGCTATTACTTTTTTTTCGAAATCCAAACCATTTTTCTTTATTATCAATCAGCGATTTACCAACAATACACTTCTATCTTTTCCCTCATTAAGCAAAGTCTTTGGCAATCTTTTAAAATTTTTTTACCTAAAAATATTTTACTTTTAGTTCTACTTATTTTCTTTATTCCCTCAACAACGTTCTTATTTAAGACGTTCTTTTTAGATGGCGCTTCGATAACAGAATTTTTATTTGATTTTATTTATCAACGCGCGCCTTTACATCCAATGTATTTAGCGTTCATTCTGATTATTGAGCTTGTTTTTATTCGTCTTATTTTTACGTTTCCTTTGTTTATCTATAAGAAACAGTCGCTATCTCAAGCCTACAAAGAAAGTCTACAGCTTACCAAAGGTTGTTTACGTGATTTAATCCCTTTACTAATTAGTTGGTCTTTATTGATAGCTATCATATTTATGCTCATTTATGGGACTTTTATTCTAGTTGCGGCGATTTTAACTAAACTAACAGCCCAACCATCAAAGGCACTCATGATTTTTTTCGATGCTTCATTCACCATTAAAAATATATTAACGATTATCGCCCCTAGTTTTATGATCATTGGAAGCTGTGCCTTTATTACAACACTCTACGCACAATCAACCTATAGTTATATTTCAAGACCACTGACTCATCGTCAATCAAATAGACGCCATCCTATTTTAATTAGTGTTTCAATCGTGCTACTATCGTTATCTGTTGGAGAGTTAATTAGCCCCGATAATTTATATAGTAAAAATAAACATTTATCGGATGAAATTCAAATCATCGCTCATCGAGCATCAGCTGTAAACGCCCCTGAAAATACGTTATCTGCTTTAGATTATGCAATTTTAAGTGGGGCTCATATGGCTGAAATTGATGTCCAACAAACAAAAGATGGTGAATTAATTTTAATGCATGATTCAAATCTGAAACGAACAACAGGCTATAATGGCAAAGTAAGTGACGTTACCTTTGAGCAAATAAAGACACTTGAAGCTGGTAGTTGGTTCTCCGATGAATTTTTAGGCGAACCCATCCCTACACTTGAAGAAATTCTTCAAAAAAGTAAAGGACAAATTACTCTGATGATCGAGATTAAAGCGAAAGATCATCCAGTTGATGTAGCATATCAAGTCATAGAGCTCATTCAAACATATGGAATGGAAAAGCAATGTATCATCGGAGCCATGGATTATCGCGTCTTACAAGCAGTAAAAATGATAAATCCTCGTATTCAAACCGTTTATATTACAGCTCTTGCTTATGGGGATTATCAAGACCTTGAAGATGTTGACTATTATTCAATCGAGGCGTCCTTTATTTCCTTTGCATTAATTGATCAGATTCATCGATCGGGAAAACAAATCTATGCTTGGACTGTCAATAAAGAATCTACCATGCAATCGATGATTGCCATGCAAGTTGATGGAATCGTCACTGATGATCCTGTTTTATTACAAAATCAGCTCACACACATTAATGATCGTTACGCTTCATTAATTGGAGATCTCTTTTTCAATGACTGAAAACAGCTTCTTGGATTTATTTAACCAAGTAGCTGTTTTCTTCTTCTCCTCGTTACAAGGTTTTGTTATACTATTTGTATCAATTAACATGAGGAAATTTATGGATATTATTTATTTTATCCGTCATGCTAAACCTGATCTAGGCGTGCAAGATGAAACACACCCGCTTACAAGTGAAGGACACAAAGCTGTCAAACAAATTGTAAAGCTTTTAGAACCCATTAAGATTTCTCGTTGCTTTTGCAGCCCTTATACGCGAGCCATTTAAACGATACAACCACTCGCTACTTCAAAAGATCTTTCAATTACCATTATTCCTGATTTTCGTGAGCGAGCCGTAAGTGATAGCTGGATTGAAGACTTCAATCTATTTACGCAGCAACAATGGAACAATTTTAATTACAAACTAACAAATGGAGTGTGTTTATATGAAGTTCAACAGCGCAATATCGTTGCACCCATGAATTATTAAATAACTATCCTAATGACACCATGGTTATTGTGACACACGGTACGGTACTTTGTACCATTTTACATTATTATGATTCTACTTTTTCCTATCAAGATTTTAGCCTCATTAAAGATAAAATGCCATAGATGAGTAAAATGGCATTTAAGGGCTTAAACCTCGAGTGTAAAACTGAAATTGAACTGTAAAAGACGGATGATGAATTCATCCGTCTTTATCGTCTAAACTTTATCAAAATTGATAATCCTTGATTTTTAAAACATTCTGCTCATAATAAAAATTCCTTTTATCATTTCAGTTTTGCATTTAAACTATCTATTATAAAGTGGCTATCAATCTAACGAGCTTTCATTTACTCAATGACTTTAATACTATTTCGAATCATCCCCATCCAACAAGAATAAGTGAATGTCCCTGTTTTTGTTGGCCTAAAGGTGATGATATTACTTCCAATTTCTAAGTTCTTTTGAATGCCGAATTCAGGAATAATGACACTATGATTACAACCATTTAATGTACCTGGTTCAACATCAATAACGAACTCCACTGGAATCCCTTTTTTAACCACAATGTCTTTATACTGGCGACGCTCTAAATCGACTGAAACAACTTGTTTATCATTTATTAGGTTTGCTTCTGTTCGGTTAGCAGTTTCGAGTGAGAGATCCGCTCTAATTCCTAATGTGGCTAACCCACTTGTCATCATATTTAATCCTAATACAATAATTAATGCTCCACCGACTTTAAAAACAAATGTTTTAGCATAAGCCGACATTCGCGTCATAAAGATTCCCATTCCTAGCATTAATGGAACGGTTCCTAAACTAAAGAAAAACATTGCTAATGCACCTTGTAGAAAGCTTCCTGTTCCAAGTGCATATAACTGCATTAACTGTAACGGACCACATGGCATTAAGCCATTTAATAGCCCTACAATCAGTGGGCCATGACCAGATCCCATTTTTTTCTTCCATCGACCAAGTTGTTGAGAACTTCGTTTAGGTAATGTAATCAAATTTAGTTGTACAATTCCAAGCTTTGATATTCCCATCACCATCATCGCAAGTCCTAATAAAATAGGCAATCCTTTTAGAATGGATAAATCCGTTGTCATAAACGAACCAAGTGCTCCAATCATCCCTCCTAATAAAGTATAAGAAATCACGCGCCCGACATTATATAAAAAAGATCGTTTAACATTATTTCCTTGTCGAACGAGCTGCGAAAGTGCCATCCCACCACACATACTGACACAATGAAAGGACGTCGTCAAACCAATCACAAATAATAAAATGAGGCTAACCTTTTGTGTTGATCCTAATACCCCACTAAAATCAGGTAATAGCCGCTCAATTAAATAATAGGAAAGCAATACGAGTGCAATCGCCCAAATGACTTGAATTTTATTTTGTTTTTGTTCTTCTTTTGTCATCAGTTGATAATCTTGTTGAGCTATCACCTGTTTAAGTTCCTCTAAATGAGTGACTTTCTCATCATATTTTAATTTTAATGTCTTTTGTTTATAATTCACACGAGCTTTTAATACCCCAACTTGATCTTTTAAACACTCCTCAATTAACTGAGCACAAGATAGACAGTGCATCCCATCAATATGTAATTCTATTTGTTTCATATAATCACCTCTTTTTTAATCCTATCAAAAAGATATAAAGAGGTTATGAAGAAAGTCGAGGAAACGTCATAATAAAAGTCGTTCCAACTCCTACTTGACTGCTTACCTCAATTTTCCCATGATGAAGGTCGATGATTTGTTTAACAATCGTCAGTCCAATCCCGCTACCTTCGGTTTGATGACGGCTAGGATCGACTCGATAAAAACGATGAAATAGCTTAGAAAGGTGCTCCTTTTCAACTCCTATCCCATTATCATGTACACTTAATTGCACTTGATGATGGGTTGTTATTAACGTGATATGAACGACTCCAAATTCAGGGGTAAACTTATATGCATTTGTTATTAAATTAATCAGAACTTGCTTTAATTGATCCTCATCTCCTAATATGTGTGCGTCCTCTAAACTAAGCTTCAATTGAATTTCCTTTTGTTGAAGTAATGTCTGAATCTCTGACTGGTGTTTGATAATGAATGATTTCAAATTAATTGGCTTTAAATCGACTGTCATGGTTTTAGCCTCAAACTGTTTTAAAACCTCTAAATTACTAATTAATTTTCCAAAACGAATCACTTCTTCATATAACATTTGTAATCTTGCTTCATTCACAACTAAAACCCCATCAATCATTGCTTCTAATTGGGTTTGCAACACATGTAATGGTGTTCGCAGTTCATGAGAAACATCTGAAACAAGTTGCTTTCGTGTTTCTTCATGCGCTCTTAACGTCTGCGCTAATCCATTCATACTGAGTTGCAAACTATCGAGCTCTTTAATTTTTGTGGTCTTAAAGGCCTCCTCTTTAAAATTCCCTTGCGATAATCGAAGCGCCATCTCTGATACTTTTTTTATAGGAGAAGATAAAGGTTTAGAAATGAACAGACTGACACTTCCAACAACAATAATAGTAATCATCGCACTAATCATAATACTTTGATTAATCGCCTGCTTAAACGAGACATCTTCTTGTGATAAAAGCAGTGGCGTATGTTGTCCAATTTCTAAATAGCCAATAAGCTCATTATTCACCTTTAGCTCAAACGTTTTAGCCTCATAAACCTCTCCGGATTTTAATTCCATCTCTTCAGGGCTCATTCCCCAAATAATGCGAGAGTTCGCATCCATCAAAACGAGGCAATAATCATTCATATATGCTTCATGAGCAAGTTCTGCTCCCGCTTTCGAATCAAACGTTCCATGTTTTTGATAATAATCTTCAAAATAAGTCATTAACCGTTCATTTCGCTTTTCTTGATTGTCATACATATACTGCTCAAACTGATGTGAAATAGTTTGATTAACAAAAACGGTGATGAGCAGCGTTGTCAACAAGGCACAACTAAAGAGCAAGTATCCTAATTTTCGTTGTAATGTCATAACTTCTCACCAACAAACTTATAGCTAACTTTCATCACCGTTAAAATATACTTTGGCTGCTTCGTATCCACTTCAATTTTCTTACGAATATTTTTTATATGAACATCAATCGTGCGATCATAACCTTCAAAATCAATCCCTAATGTATGCTCAATAAGTTGTTCTCTAGATAAAACTTGACCTCTATTCTCAATTAAATAGGCTAATATCTGAAATTCAGTCGTTGTAAACGGAATTTCTTTTTCATAAATTTTAACAAGATGGCCGGCTAAATCGATACTCAAGCGCTTATCGATTTGCATCAAAGAAGGTTTCGTTTCAATGCGACGAAAAAGAGCATTGACACGAGCGACTAACTCACGTGGACTAAATGGTTTGACTAAATACTCATCTGCTCCGAGGTTTAAGCCTTCAATTCGATGCTCTAAACTTCCCTTTGCGGTTAACATAAAAATATAAACATCACTCGATTGACGAATTTCCTTACAGATCAATTCACCACTGCGATCAGGTAACATTAAATCTAAAATTAAAAGTTGGATATCATTTTTGTAAAATAATCGTAATCCTTCAGCTGCTGTTGTCGCAGTTAAGACTTGATAACCCGCTTTTTCAAGATAAGCACGAAAGACCTCTAACACACTTTCTTCATCTTCAATCAACAAAATCTTAAACATAATCTAACTCCTCTATTAAAAGACCCGACTCTTTTTAGTTTACTTAAAACATACTTCTCCTATTATACAAAAAAATATGAAGAGCAAATAAAGAAAATCATTCTAAATTAAAGAGTCTTCACCAAAAATGGTGCTTGACTTGGTTCAACTAAGAAATTAAATTTAATGACGATTCATAAGTAATGACAAAATACTGAAATTCTCAATTTATTATTCAGTTATTTTTATCAACTTGTTGTCAAGAACCAATTCTGGTGTTGAATCAAATTAAATTATAAAGATTTCTCTTCCCTTTACTAGAAACTAAAGATTCTTTTATAAACTAAACATGAGCAAATCTCTCTATAAATATTAGTTAGTTTTATCATTCACTGTATTAACTATTAATACGTTGATCTATTCAATACTAAATTCCATTAATGTATTCCTTAACTGCTTCTAGAACTTTTTTGACACATAAAAACAACCTAGAATCCTAGGTTGTGTTCAATCATCTATTATAGGTTGGGCTTTGAATGTGATAAATAATAAAATTAGAAAAAATTTAGCTATCTATATATAAACAAAAATGTATTTTATAATGCTACATCAGTCTTAGTTGGTAAGCCGCTTTAATACTAAGGCATCCTATAGTCCAGGGGTCACC
>JAUMTV010000285.1:563-1565 GCA_030531025.1 Turicibacter sp. | reverse complement strand
TATTTAGTAAAGAGGCTCGACTTACGCCGCTAGAGCAGTTATATCCTAATCTTTTTGTAGAGAAACTGAAAGAGGATGAAGGCTCTAAAGTAGTTGAACAAGAGCTGGATTATTATAAAGCTAAGATGGATGATTTCGCCTTTTGGCATAATGCAAGATTAAAGAAGAAAGGAGGAGGGGCAAATGAGTAACACAATGACGTTAGAGCGATTACAGGTCGTGATGGAAGCTAATACTAAAAAATTTAATGAAGAGATTAAAAAAGTTCAGAATCAAGTAAAGGCTATGGCGGATTCAGTGAATAAACAAGTAAGTAAGGTCAAGAGTGCGATTAGTTCTATCATTAAGTCTGTAGCTGGGTTATACGCTTTGAGTAAAGTTGGACAGTACATTAAAAACAGTTTGCAATCCGCCATGCAAGTTGAAGCTTCTCTACAACAAGTCGCAAGGACGATGGGAGAAAGTACTCAATCATTTCTTAAATGGGCAGAAACTAACGCCCTATCATTCAATATGGCGCAAAGTGATGCGCTTAAATTCGGTGCAACGTATTCCAATCTTGTGAGTTCATTCTTAACTGATACGAATCAGATTACAGGAGCGACAACTGAATTATTGAAAGCATCCTCTATTATTGCATCTGCCACAGGTCGAACGATGGATGATGTGATGGAACGTATTCGATCAGGTCTTTTAGGAAACACTGAGGCTATTGAAGATTTAGGTGTAAATGTTAATGTTGCTTTATTAGAAACAACAGAAGCTTTCAAACGTTTGGCCAATGGGAAGTCATGGAATCAATTAAGTTTCCAAACACAACAGCAAATTCGATTAATGGCTATCTTAGAACAAACTTCATCTAAGTTCGGTAATGAAGTGTTCCAAAATACAAATTCAAGTTTGCAGCAGTTAGTTGCCATTTTAAAGGATGTTGCTTTAAATCTAGGTAATGCCTTTTTACCAATTGCAAATGTAGTCATTCCATTATTATCTAAGATGGCG
>JAUMTV010000285.1:0-553 GCA_030531025.1 Turicibacter sp. | reverse complement strand
TTGCAGCTTTCATGCAGACGTTATTTGGCTACTCGCCCAAAGCGAATGCAGGTATTACAGGGACAGCGACTTCTTCTACATCAGCTGTTAATAGCTTGGGCGATTCATTAGATTCAGCCGGAACTTCAGCCGATAAAACAAAGAAAAAACTTCAAAATTTACTAGGTGGTTTTGATGAGTTAAATACCATTAGTTTCGATACATCTGATAGTGGAAGTTCTGGTGGAAGTGCTGGAGCCAGTGGGATTGGAGATAGTGGAGTTGATTTTGGAAGTTTAGGTAACTGGGATGGATATGATCTTGGTGAACCGGATACATCCGGAATCGTAAGAGCAGCTGAGAAAGTTAAAGAGGTATTTAGAAAAATCGCTCGTTTTATTAGTGATCATAAAGAAATAATTCTAGCTGTTGTCGGTGGATTAGCAGCAGGGATTGCTACTTATTTAGGAATTAATGCAATTGGTGGTGTGGGTGCATTATCAACAGCCTTTGGATTATTGCCTATTTATATAGCAGAAGCATGTAGTGGAGTTATTGGAGCTGTGACAGGAAT
>JAUMTV010000284.1 GCA_030531025.1 Turicibacter sp. | reverse complement strand
TGACATAAAAAGTGAACAGGATTTTTACGTGCTAATTTTACAAATTCGGCTTTTTTCCATTGTTTAAAGTTTTGTGTACTTTTATCGCGTAATAAATCAATCGCATTTGATCCATGCGAATAAAACTCGTTAAACGATTGATATAACATCTCATCATCTATTGTTAACAGTAATTGATTTTCTTGAATAAAAGCTAATAACGTTGGAAGCTTATACGTTTTTGACATGGATGTTTTTTCGATCATATTGATAAAGTTGGAAGCTGGTGTTTCAAGCCATGCCATTTCTTCTTCAGTTAAATCATTTTGATTCTTTAAAAAGCTTAAGTAATTTTTAAACGGATTAATTTTAGCTTTTGATTTGATAGTTAAATAAATTGTTTCATCCATGTTAATAAATAGCTCAATACGTGAGGGACGATGACCTAACTCGACTTTAATTCGTTCATATTCTTCAACTAAAAGTTGCTCTATTTTAATCGATGAGCGATCCATCTTCTCAAACAAGTCCACTAAACGGAAATCAAAATCAATGATGCAATCTTCTGGTAATAAGGAGTCTTCTCGAATAACATCACTTGCCTTTTTGAATTGTGTTTTTGATGCACCAGTAATTAAATAAGGTGAAAAGTTTGCTTTTTTATAGTTTCCAATAAAATCGAGGACATTTAAATAATGCTTATCCTTATATAAACGCAATCCACGTCCTAATTGTTGCATAAAAATAGTGGGTGATTCTGTTGGACGAAGCATCATAACCATATCTAATGAAGCAATATCTAATCCTTCATTAAACATATCAACTGAGAAAATAACGTTTAATTCTCCTTTGACTAATTGGCTTAATGCTTCTTCACGTGCTAAATTATGAATCCCAATCTCTCCACTATACACTGCACATGCCTTAACTCCTTGATTTTTAAAATATTCTGCCATAAAATCTGCATGACGTTTACTCATACAAAACCCCATTGCACGCTTTGAGCGATATTTTTTATAATGATTAAAAATCAAATCAGCACGTTTATGAATACTAAGTGCCTCTTCTAGCTCATCACTTTGATACTTTCCGTTTTGGTAAGTAATGTCCTCATAGTTGACAGTTTCATCATAAATTCCATAATATCGAAATGGCACTAACCATCCCTGATTAATGGCTTTTTTTAATGGTGCTTCATAGACTAAGTTATAGTCACAAATCGCTAAAACATCTTTGCTATCTAATCGGTCAGGTGTTGCCGTAATCCCTAAAAGGAATTGAGGCTTAAAATAGTTGATAATATTTTGGTAGTTTTTCGCCACAGCATGATGAAATTCATCAACAATGATATAATCAAAATAATCTGGCTTAAACAGCTCTAAGCTGTCTTGTTTACCTAAACTTTGGACAGAAGCAAAAAGGATATCTTTATTAACATCTTTTTGACTTCCCATAAAAAATCCACGTTCACTCAATGGACGAACATTAGCAAAACTTCGCTCTGCTTGTCTTAAGATTTCTTCACGATGCGCCACAAACAAGACTCGTCTATAATCACGTGAATCAAAAGCTGATAGATATGTTTTCCCAATCCCTGTA